>NZ_QSBX01000001.1:0-10306 GCF_003465835.1 Anaerotruncus sp. AF02-27
CCGACTTTGCACACTTCCACCGCATCGAAAAATTCGTCGCATGCGATCGTCTTCAGGCTCTCCAGCAGCTCCCGCCCAGGGTGGCTCATCCATTGGATCGTTCCTACTTTGAAATATTTGTGAATGCTTTCTCGCAAAATTACAATCCCCCCTTTTGATCATTTTCTATTTGGGGCCGCCCTTGCTTTTGGCAATGGCAGGGCCGTCAAACCGGTATTCCGCAGGCGACAGGCCATTTTTCGCGGCAAAGCCGCCCTCCGCCTGCTTCAATTTCACTGCGCGCCCAGCAGGTTATCGGTTGAGCTGCGCCGTCATCTGAATGGTGTTGTTGATATGTTCCTCCATCAAACGCTTGGCCTGTGCGACATCGCGGCGCTCCACCGCGCGGATCATCTTTTCATGATAAACCGCTCCGTACGCTCCCATGACCGCGACATTCTGATCCAGCATGGGACGCAGGTAGGTGTCCTGAATAATTTCAAAGACCCGAAGGATCACCGGATTATTGGTCGCAACCGCAATCAGATGATGAAACTGCATATCATACCTGCTGATGAGTTCATCGCTTTTCGCCATGGCCATTGCTTCATACGCCGCCTGCATCTGGTCGATCTGCCCAATATCGGCCCGCATCGCCGCAAGGCCGATGCTCTCCACTTCGATGATCTTACGGAATTCAAACATACTGACCCGGTCCGCCCGTCCGGAAAGCATATAAGGGATCATCGGTTCAAACTGATCCGGACAGCTGCAGGTACGGATGTAGGTACCGCCGCCCTGCCTGCGCTCCACAAGCCCCTGCCCCATCAGCCGGCTGATAGCCGCGCGCGCAGATACCCGGCTGACGCTCATCATTTCGCAGATCTTGCTCTCCGATGGAATTCGTTCGCCGGGCTTCCATTCGCCGGAATAGATCGAGTTACGCAACCGTTCATAGACCATATCACTGACGTTTGGTTTGCCCTTCGCCTGAGTGGCACGATTTTCTATTTCCATAAATCGCTCTCATTTCTATCCCCATCTCGGGCAAATTTGTAATACAACTTTTTATAATCATATTACTTTTATTTCAGTATATTGCTCTTTGATGATAAAGTCAATAATAATCTATGATTTGTCACACGAAAAACGAATTTTTTCGCACATAAAGTCCTCTCATTCACCTCGATTTTCATTCAGGTCTCAATTTGTAATACAATACGAAGAATCTGGATGCACCCCGCCGACTCTGGCGGCTTATCCCCGTTTTTTATCGTCCGCAACCCCAGCCCATGTCATCGACCCCAAATATCCCGGCGCGTTTGAACAGCTGATCGACCTGTCCTCCTGCTGGGATGAACACAAGCTCTTTGAATCCCGTCAGGACATCATGGCGCTGGCCGCAAAGATCAGCCGCTGTCACGAGCATTCCTGCCGCTTCCTTGGCGCGGCGCAGAGTCTCATCGGGGATACATACCGGATTGCGCTCGACGCCACCTCGGTCATCAAAACGGTCAAAGCGGCCGGGCGGATCGCCATGGCTGAATTCAAGGGGGGCCCGGATGGGCGCGGCCGTGAATCGGTCCGCTTCCTTTCCGCTGTTACAAACAAGGGGCTTACCATATTTGATGAAACCGCACGCACCATCTGTGAGCGCGTCTATCTGATCGAAGATCCATACGGCGCGGCCTCCCGGCTGCTGCTCACCTCCCTGCGCAGTCAAGCGCTGGAAGCTGGCTGGAACATCATCACCTGCTACTGTCCGCTCTCCCCGTTTGAAAAGCTGGAACATCTGTTCATCCCGGAACTGAAACTCGGCTTCATGACTGCGAATGATTACCACAAGCCGGATATCGAGCCTTACAAAATTATCCGCTCCCGCCGCTTCACCGATCCGGAACAGCTCAAAAAATCCCGTAAACGGATCGCATTCAACAAGAAAGCCGCCGCGCAGATGCTCGACCAGGCGGCCCGGCTGCTTGCCGAAGCGAAAAAACTCCATGACCAGCTCGAAGATTATTATGTGGACGCCATGGATTTTGACAAGGTGAACGCCGTCTGTGAACGGGTCATTGCCCGCTACGATCACATCCTTTCGCAGTACGGCCTTTGAATCACCTCCTTTCCCGCCCCCGGGACAGCGTTTCCCCTCCCCTTGAGAAATCTGCCCGGGACTATAAAAGGGGGGGCCTGTGAAACGTCAAGTTTCACAGGCCCCGCCGCTTTTGTTTTTCGCTCAGCGGTTCGCCGCCAGGACGAGCTCCCGTTCGCTCGCCTCTTGTGCCGCTTCGGGGGAGAGGTAGCCCTGGTTCACCATCTCATAAAGCACATCTTTTCGCCGCTGCGCATTTTGTTCCGGATGCACATAGAGGCTGTAGCGCTGCGGATACTGCGGAATCACCACAAGCGCCGTCAGTTCGGTGAGGTTCAGTTCCGACAGCGGCCGCCCAAAGTAGACCAGGGCCGCGTTGCCGATCCCATAGGTATTTTCGCCGTAGTAGACCTGGTTGAGATACGCCTCCAGAATTTCATTTTTGCTGTAAGCGCGTTCCACCAGCTGTGCGGTGTTGATCTCCCGCAGCTTGCGCTTGATGGACACTTCGTTGTCTCCGGTCGCGATCTTGACCAGCTGTTGGGTGATGGTCGAGCCGCCCGAAGGTCCCCAGTAGACCGGCACGAACAGGTTGATGGCCGCTCCGGTGGTCCGTTTCCAGTCCACGCCGCCATGTTCCCAGAACCGTTTGTCCTCCACCGCGACCACTGCGTTGACAAGGTCCTTTGGCAGTTCCTCATAGGGCACCCAGACCGGCTGTTCCGGGCGCGACATCTGGTCGTAAAGCCCTTCCACCACGATGGAGGGCGCCTGCCCGGCGGCAAACACCAGCGCCGGATTGCTCAGCGCGCAAAGCATCACGCAGGCCACCAGCAGGACCGAAAGCAGGCTCACCCACAGTGGGCTGCGCCGGTAGCGCACGATCGAAACCACACGGCTCTTGACCGCGCTTTCGCCGAAAGCGGGCAGACCGAACCGGCGAAGCGCAGTGTCCGCCACCGCCATCTCGTAAAGCGTGCCCGCATAGGATTTACGGATGTCCTCCTTTGCGCCGCGCAGCACCCGCTCGTCGCAGGCAAGCTCCATATCCCGCACCGCCAGGAAGAAACAGAGCCACGCCATGGGGTTAAACCAGTGCAGGCAAGCCACCGCGAGCATCAGCGGCTTCGTGAAGCAGTCCCGCCGCCGGATGTGTGCCATCTCATGGGCGAGCACCATCCGCAGCGTCTGCTCGTCCGCCGTTTCAACGAGCGCGGCGGGCAGGATGACCTTTGGGAAGACAGTCCCACAGACGACCGGCGACTCCACATTCGCCGACCGGAACACCTTCGGACAGCGCCGCAGGCCCGCGGCCGCCGCACATTCCTGCACAAGTACATCCCCGGGATACCGGGAGGCGTCCCGCAGCTTTGCGCAGGCGCGCAGATAGAATGCCGTGAAGAACACGAGCAGCGCCGCCGCAACCATAGCCCAGACCGCCGCCGCTATCCACACCGGGCCCGCGGCCTGCGCGGCCCCCTGTACCTCCGGCAGATAGTCCACCTTCACGAGCGGCAGATATCGGGAGGCCTGCTCGATACGGGGCCCCACCTGCGCGGCGGCCGGCCCGGCGACCGACAGGTTGAAAAAGCTGAAACCGGCCGAAAAGTAGGCCGGGACCGCCATCCGCACAAAGACCGCCGCCCACAGCCAACAGATAAACCGGCGCGGGATGTGCTTTTGCAACAGCAATCGCAGCAGCAGGACCGGCAGCGCGAGCAGGGCTGCCGCAAGCGACATGTTGAGAACGCCGAGAAAAATCCCTTCCATTTCAGTCCTCCTCCGTACAGCTGTCGATCAGCCGCTTGAGTTCCGCCGCTTCGCCGGGCGAGAGCTTCCCCCGCCCGATGAACGAGGCCAGGAACATCTGGAGCGAACCGCCGTAGACCCGGTCGATCAGCTCCTCGGTCTCGTTCTTCTGCACCTGTTCGCGTGCGACGAGCACCGAAACGAGGGCGTTCTCGTTCTTGACGATGCCCCGCGCCGCCAGCCGCCGGATGACCGTGTAGGTGGTTGACTTCTTCCAGCCCAGATGTTTTTCACAGAGCCGAACCAGCTCGGTGGAATTGACCGGTTCATATTCCCAGAGCAGGTTCAAAAATCGCAGTTCGGAATCATTGATCTTGACCATGTTGACTCCCCCTTCGAGAGGTTTACAGGTTTAAACCTTATGTCAAGTCTACAACAGTAAACCTCGTTTGTCAAGCATCTTTTTGCACGAAACGCAAAAAGAGCCCGGAGGATCACCTCCGGGCTCTGCGAAGCCAGACGCTGCTATGCAGTTTTCAGGGTGGATTTTTTCACCGAAAGCACCTGCGTAAGCCCAATGACGCCGATCAGCGCGATTCCGGCCACGTCGGTGACCAGGCCGGGATAGATCAGCAAAAGCCCGCCCACAATCGCAACCATTCGTTCCCATGCAGGCATGTCACACAGCATATAACCCTCGAGCCCCGCCGAAATGCCGAAGATTCCAAGGAACGAGGTGATGATGATGCCGATGACCTCCCAGAAGGAAGTGTTGATGAAAAGCATCGCCGGATTGAGCGCGAAGATATATGGCACGATGAATGCCGCAATCGCAAGCCGCGAAGCGTTCACGCCGGTTTTCATCGGGTTGGAACGGGCGATTGCGCTGCCCGCGTAGGCGGCGAGCGCCACCGGCGGGGTGATATCCGCCACGATACCAAAATAGAATACAAACATATGCGCCGCGATCGGCTCGATCCCCATGCCGGTGACGAGGATCGGCGCGCAGGTCGTCGCCATGATGATATAGTTCGCGGTCGTCGGGACGCCCATGCCCAGCACAATGCAGGTGAGCATGGTGAGCAGCAGCGCCACGATGGTCACATCGCCCGCGATGGCCACAATCGACGAAATCAGGATCTGACCAAGGCCGGTCATCGTGACCACGCCTGCGATGATGCCCGCGATCGCGCAGGCAATCGCCACCGTGAGGGTGCTCTTCGCGCCGGTCTCGAGCGCGTCAACAAAGGTGGCCGGGGTCATGCGGGTATCCTTGCGGAACATGCTGACCACAATCGCGGTCAGCGTCGCATAGACCGCCGAACGGGACATGGTGAACCCCTGGATGATCATATAGACAAGCATCACGAGCGGCAGCAGCAGGTAACCGCGGGTGACGAGCAGCTTTCCAAATTTGGGCAGCTCCTCTTTGGAGAGGCCCTTGAGCCCGAGCTTTTTCGCCTCTAAATGCACCATAATGAAGATACCGGAGAAGTAGAGGATCGCCGGCAGGATCGCCTTGAGGGCAATGGTGCCATATGGCACGCCGACCATCTCTGCCATCAGGAAGGCTGCGGCGCCCATGATCGGCGGCATGATCTGGCCGCCGGTTGATGCAGCGGCTTCAACCGCGCCCGCGAACTCGCCGCGGTAGCCGGTCTTTTTCATCAGCGGGATGGTGACGCTGCCGGTCGTGACCGTATTGGCCACCGAACTTCCCGAAACCATACCGCACAGCGCGGACGAGATGACCGCGACCTTGGCCGGGCCGCCGGTCGAAGCGCCCGCCAGCGAATTGGCCGTCTGGATAAAGAAGTCGGAAATACCGGTTTTCTCCAAAAAGGAGCCAAACAGGATGAACAGCACGATAAAGGTCGAGCAGACGCCGATCGGCACGCCGATGACGCCGCTGGTGGTATAAAAGAGATTGTAGACGATCGTTTTAAGCGAGTTGCCAGATGCAAAGGCATAAACCACAAAACTTCCCGCCACGATCAGAATCGGGATGCCGACCACCCGGCGGCAGGCCTCCACCAGCACCAGGATGCCAATGACCCCGATGATCACCTGGAACTGGGTGATGCGGGTCGCGCGCTGGATAATCGCCTGAAAGTTCACGACAAAGTAGAAAAAGCTCCCCGCGCCCAGCACGCAGAGCACCACATCGTACCACGGGATGTAATCGTATTTATGCCCGGTGCCTTTGCGCGCCGGAAAGATGATAAAGATCAGCGCGATCACCAGCCCGACAAACGCGGCGCGGCGCAGCCGCTCCTCCCAGTTTGCGAACAGGTTCATATATACCGCAAACAGCGAAAAGGCCGCCATCAGGTAGCGTACCACCTTTTTGGGGACCCCCTTGAAGTGACGGACGTTCGACTCCCGGTCATATTTTTCCATAATCGCCTGGACGTCCGCCGCGCTCCCGGTCAGTTCTTCCCCCGGAACCGCTTCCTGCCGCACTTCTTGCGGCTCCTCGTCCGGTTTCTTTTTGAATAAGGACATACCCTATCCCCCTTCATGATTAAAATAGCCTCCATGCGCAGGAAAAACGCACCGCTGCGTTTTTCCCGCAAAGCGCCCGCAGGCTCACCTGCCGGCCGCCGATCGTGAGCGTGTGGTCCGAGACGGTTCCCACCCGGTATTGCAGATCGTCCATCCGCTGCGCAAAGCCCGAAACGATCATCGCCCCGTCTTCACCGTAACGCAGAGTCTGGCCTTCCGCAAGCTCGGTCTGTACCCCGGCCCCAAAGCTGTAATACACCGTTTCCACCACATAGATGCCTCCGCCGCGGATTTCGTAGATGTCGGTGAGCGGGGTCTTGTTCACCGAGTGAACAAACCCCACCGAAAACCGCTCCCCTTCCGCGACGGGATACCGCGCATAGACCCGCCCGGTGTCCGGATCCTGCAGGGTGAGGCAGTAACCGCCTCCGAGCCAGCCGATCAGAAGAATTACAGCCGCAATAACAAAAATTATCGCGGCTGTAATCTGAAACTGTTTACGCCTGCCGGTTATGACAGCGCGCCCACTTCTTTAAAATACTTTTCCGCGCCGGGATGGAATGGAACCGAGATGCCCGCCACCGCATAGGCCGGATCGAGTTCCGCGCCCTTTGCATGGCCGTCGGTAATGGCATCCTTATTGTCAAAAATACCCTTTGTCAGATGATATACCGCGTCTTCGGAAAGCTTGTCCGAAGCAATCAGCGTCGCTTTGACCGCCACAGTCATCACATCCTGATCCACGCCGTTGTAGGAGCCGCCCGGGATGGCGTACTGGGTATAGAACGGATAGCTCTCGATCAGCTTGGCCGCGTGGGCGTCATCGATCTCGAGAAGATTGATCTTGTTAGTAGTGGAAAGCTCAACCACCGCAGTGGTCGGCGCGCCCGCCGTACAGAAGAACGCGTCAATCTTGCCGTCCTTGAGCGCGTCAGCGCTGTCACCAAAGCCAAGGTTCTGCACGGTAATATCGTCAAACGAAATACCATAGGACTCCAGAATCTGGCGGGCATTAAATTCCACGCCGGAGCCCGCGTCACCCACCGAAACACGTTTGCCCTTGAGATCCTCGATCGAGGTGATGCCCTCCGCGCTGATGATCTGGCAGACCTCCGCGTAAAGCGCTGCGACCGCTGTAAAACTCTTGACTGCGCCATCCTCCTCAAACAGGTCGGTGCCGTTATAAGCATAGTCCATGACATCATTCTGGACGATTGCCAGCTCGGCCTCGCCGTCATCAATCAGGAAGATGTTCGCTTTGGAAGCGCCGGTCGACTGCACCGTGATATTCATATTTTCAACCTTATCGTTGAGCACGTTGGCCAGCACGCCGCCAAACGCATAATAGGTGCCGGTCGTCCCGCCGGTACCGAGTTTCATATCGGACGAATCCGACTTGCCGCCGCATCCGGCAAGCAGGAGCGCGCAGGCCAATGCCAAAGCCAACGCACGCACAATGGTTTTTTTCATGGTTACCCTCTCTTTCCTTTGTTGTCTTTCAGACAATCTGTAAGATTTATTATAGCACGTCCACCCGAAGTCTTTCAAGCCGCCCCGGGAATCCCCGCCTGGATAAAAAGCCTGCGATAAATTGGGCATTCTGCCAATTTCAGTAAGTTTTTGGTATTCAATCCGCAAAATGAAACAAAAAAATGCCGGTTTGTCTTGATTTTTCCGCCGAAAAAAGAAAAAGTGTATTTTCGGGCAAAAGGAAAAGCCGCATGACGGCCTCTAAAGTGGCTATCATGCGGCTTTTGGCAACCTTGCCCAGTTTGGAGCCCCAGCCAAGCCATCTGCCAGATAGCACCAATCGCTTTTTAATCAGATTATGAATATAAGATTTTTGTTGTTTCCGTTTTATCAAAGCTGTCGGTCATTCACAGCAAATGACTATTTCTTTTTGGATTTCTCGTCCTCGGGATCGGCCACCATGCCCTCGATCAAACTAGTCACCACCTGATTCAGCTGTACTGCGTTTTGGGAGGTAATGACCGGCGTTCCGGTTCTTTCTTCTACAGCCTTTCTTGCGATTCCTGCAGCTTCTCCTCCTTCACGGGCAATCGCCCTGTTTTCCTCAAAGTTTTCAGGCTGCCGCTGCTTGGAAATCTCCGTAGTGGTGGCCTCGGCCAGCATATTCAGCACCAGCTCCAGTGTGGTCATGTTGTCCCGCAAATTTTCTTTTTTGAGGCCCTTGAGGCTTTTGTATTGGCGGGTGGTTAAACCCGACCAAGCGCGGGAGATCTCATCGGTTAAAATGGCATATTCGACGCCCTTCTGCACCCCGCGGGCATCCCATTCATCGGTCAGTTCCTTGCGCACCTGAATGGCTTGCAGCCGCTGGTTGATCCATTCACGAGTATAACCTTTTTTGAGATAGGTTTCCAACGCCCGTTCAATGGTGAGTTCCGGGTCGATGGTTTCCTCAATCCGTTCCCGGCCAACCTGCGCCAGCCAAATTCGAAACGGCTCGGCTTTTGGTGAAGGGATGGACTGGATGATCCGCAGAAGCTGTTCGGTGTCCGCTACATCGGTCAAGCGTTTTTTTCCATCTTCAGCAGTCATTTTCAACTGCTGACAATTTGTCAGCAGTTGCTCTGCCCCTTCTTCTTTGAGCCTCTGTTTTAATTTTGCCCAATAGTTGCTGGCGCCGCGCTGCGTTGGCTGATCCGTCAGAACCGCCACTACATCTACAATGGAAAAGTACCATTCTTCCTTTTCCTCATCCCATGCGGTGCGGATACGCTTATCCTCAAAAAGCTGAATGTTATCATTTTGTTCCATAACGCGCCGCGCCTCCTTTTATCAAATCGTTAAGCAGCCCCCGGCAGCCAGCCTCCACATCCCGCCAGGTGGCCTCGAAGTCGCCGGTGTACCACGGGTCGGCAACATCGCCAGGGCGGTCGGTATCGTCCAGCAGCAGGCGCATCTTGTCCGAAAAATCCCCGCCGCATGAGCGCCCGCAGGCGCCATCTCGGAGCGCAACCGTCCGTAGGACGGCACTTGGCGCGGAGAGGATGCGTTGCATATTGCGCAGGTTCCGGCTGTCCATCCCAATGAGCAGGTCGAATTGTTCGTAGTCGTGGTTTTGCAGCTGGCGGGCCGTCTTGCCGGAGCAGCAGATCCCATGCTCGGCCAGCTTGCGGCGGGCGGGTGGATAGACCGGGTTGCCCAGCTCCTCCCGGCTGGTGGCGGCGGACTCGATGAGAAATTCTTTCTCCAGCCCCGCCTTCTTCACCATGTCTTTCATGATAAACTCCGCCATCGGGCTGCGGCAGATGTTGCCGTGGCAGATAAAAAGTATTTTGGTCATGCGTCTCGTTCTCCGTAGTCTCATTTTCCTTTTCAGTATAGCACGGAGAGGGCGGACAGTCGAGGGATGAGAGGTGTTCTTCTGTAGAAATCGCTTCCATCAGCTGTTTTTTCGTCCAGCTAAAACGGCGGACAGCTTGGATGTACCAGCCCATCCCCTCTATCGTCAGGCCGGACTCCAGGATCACCACATTCTGCGTCCAGCCAATCCCCATCGCCTCGCCCAGCAGGGCGGGGCTGTTTTCGTAAGCGCGGTAAAACTCCCGCATCCGGCGCAGGTTGCGCGGGGAGAAACCGGACACATCCGGGTATCCCGCCCGCAGGTATTCCGCCGCGGCGTCGGCGGCGCCTTTCTCGGCCCTGTGGCTGACGATCCCGCCGATCTCGCTGTACAGCTCCATCTGCGGCAGTTCCCGCGCCATGAGGCTGTCCAGCGCGGCATACATGGCGCTGTAGTCGATTTCTTTTCGGATGTTCATTCCGGTTCCCCCTTTCCGGCGTTCCCGCCATCGTTTATGGTTCCATCCCAAAGAAAAAAGCGGCAAAGCTGCCGCGCTTTTCTCTGCTATGGAGCGTATTCAGAACAGCCGCACCATCTGTTCATAGAGCAGTACATGTTTCTCTCCAATCTTCCGGTTGTCATGATAGTGACCGAACAGCCAGTAGCGGAAG
>NZ_QSBX01000001.1:10338-53942 GCF_003465835.1 Anaerotruncus sp. AF02-27
CCAGCTCCAGAAAATCAGTGAGCTTGTCCGGTTGGCAGCGGCGATCCAGCTCCATAACGGTGTGGGTAGGTGCGCAGTGGCTGATGATGTAATCCGCTTTCCAGTTTGCCTGTTCCAGTGTGGAGAGAGCAGCTTCGTATTCTTTCTCAAATGGCATCTCATCCGGCCACCAGGACCAGCCCTTGACGCGGAACGCCTGTCTGCTCCTGTGCTTCTGCTCATATTCCTCCCGGAAACCCGGCGTGTCCGGGTCGAGGATGCCGTCGCCAATGTCATGGCTTTGCGCCCCGCCCATCGTGAAGAAGGTGTACCCGCCGATCTCATACATCTGCCCCCGCATCAGGTGTAGGACATGTTCCCGCACCCGATGCAACCGGCCGCCATGCCAGCCGGTTTCGGGGAAGGCGTTCAGCAGGTCGAAATTCTCATGGTTCCCATCCACAAACAAGAGGGTAAAGGGCAGGTGGTCCAGATGGTCCAGCTCCTGCCGCTCCCGGCGCGAACCATCCCACACCCCTCCAAAATCGCCGGTGATGATGACATAATCCTCTTTGGTCATACCGTTTTGCTCAGGGAAGTAGGTTTTCCAAAACCGTTTGAAGTTTCCGTGGGTGTCTCCGGTTGCGTAGACCATATCAGCTTCTCTCCTTATCCAGTTCTTGTTCGAACTCCATTCCGCCATACAGCCGGACGCGGATTCTGTCTTCAGACAGCACTGTCACCGTATCCACCAGCTGGCGGACGATACTCTCATCCCACTCGGTGATTTCCGCCTCGCCGTTATTCAGGACGTTTATCGCATGCGCGATCCGTCCATGCGCCGCCGAATCGCTCTGTTGCTGGTCCAGCAGGCGGCTTCTCTGTTCCTTCAGCATGGCTGCCTCCTCATTGATCTTCTGGAACGCCTGCGCGTATTCCATGAACCCATCCGGCTTTTCCCTGGACTTCTGGAATACAGCTTGGAACTCCCGTTCCAGCTCTTTCAGCCTACGGTCCATATCCGCCATGCTCATCGTCCCACCGGGCAGGGGCAGCAGCTCCATCCGCATGGCGTCGGCGATCTGCCCGACCAGCGCCTTCTTTGGCCCCATTACCGAGTTCAGGACGGCGAGGATCGCCCTCTGGAGGGGCTTCTCGTAGAGGGTGGGGGACTGCCGGCAGTATTTCGTCCCATAGTCCACCCGGCTGGCACAGCGCCACACCGCCCATTTCCGCCCCCGCTTGTTCCACACGCAGCGGCGGTAGAGGGTACCACAGTCGCCGCAGATGAGCCGCTCGGTGAGGGCGTATTTCCCGCTGAAGCAGGAGCGGCCGGTGGTGGTGTACCGCTTGTTCGGGGTGCGGCCGGCGTTCCTTCTGGCAAACTCGGCCTGTACCGCGTTGAACTTATCCCGGCCGACGATCCCCTCATGGTGGTTCTTCAGCAGGTACATGGGGAGCTGCCCGGTGTTGCGGATTGTTTTTTTGCTGATACAGTCGCTTACATAAGTTTTCTGCATCAGCACATCCCCACAGTATTTCTCGTTTTTGAGGATGTTTCGGATGGCCGATTCCGACCAGGTTTTCCCGCCGGATGCGGCAGGGATCTTGTTTTGTTCCAGCTCTGCTTTGATCATGCGGATGCTGTGCCCCATGAGGAAGCTGTCGAAGATCTGCCGCACCACCTCCGCCTGCTCGGGGATGATGCGTGGCTTGTCATCCTCGCCGCGTTCGTAGGCGTAAAGACGCTTGTACTGGAAGGTGACCTTCCCTTCCCGCATGGCTTGGCGCCTGCCCCATTTGATATTGGCGCTCATCGATTCGCTTTCCGCCTGGGCGAAGGCGCCCATCAGGGTCAGCAGCATCTCGCTTTCCGAATCCATCGTATTGATGTTCTCTTTCTCGAACATCACCGCGATCCCCAGGTCCTTCAGGGCGCGGATGTAGTGGAGGCAGTCCACCGTGTTTCGGGCAAAGCGTGAGATGGACTTGACCAGTATGAGATCGATCTTTTTCTGCTTGCATTTGCGAATCATTTTGAGAAATTCGGGGCGTTTGGCGGCGGAGGTGCCGGTGATCCCCTCGTCTGCAAAGACGCCCGCCATCGTCCAGTTAGGGTTCTGCATGATCCTATCGGTGTAGTAGGTCTGCTGGGCCTCGTAACTGGTGAGCTGTTCCTCGTCCTTGGTGGATACCCGGCAGTAGGCGGCTACCCGCAGCTGGCGCTGGGTTTCCCTGTCCTTTGCCGTCTCCGGACGGGCGGGGATGACAATGATGTTTGGGGCGGTTTCGGTCATGATATTTTACTCCTTTCGATGATCTGTCCATTTTTCAGCCGCAGCCCCACCGACCCATCCGGGCGGATGAGGACGGCGGACGCGATGCTTTTTAACAGGTCGTGGGGCGGTATCTCACTGGTAAGAACCTCTTTGATCCGCAGGGTCTCATAGTCCTCTGAACCGATGGCGTTCAGCCGGGCGGCGGCGAGGGCGTATGCGGTGTGTTTGGCGTTTTCCTCCTCCATCGGCTGCCGGTTCATGAGAGCGTCCAACTCCTGATGGAGCCGCCTTTCTTCCTCTGGATTGGTCTGGACAGGATAGGGGATCTGCACACATTCCGGCTGTCTGATTAGCCGTTGGAGGAGGGCAAGTATCGCCTGTTCCATCTGCGGAGTGGCCTTCTGGCCGCCGAGCTGCCGAAGCGTTTTTCTCATTTCTGAGGGTAGCTGCGCTGTTTGCTTGCATGCCCTTCTTTCCAGCGCAGCATCAAGAAGCGCTTGCTCGATGATGAGGGGGAAATCCTTTTCACCGACATACCGCCTGTCCTCCAGGATTCGGGCAACCATATTCTTGTTCCATCGAGTTTGCGGGTTGTATGCCACCGGCTGGCCGTTCAGTTTTTCGGTGAGTTGCTGAAAGGAGGCCCCGCGGATGTAGTCTGAGAAAATCTCCTTGACCAACCCGGCCTCCCGTTCATCGATGCAGGCTTTGCCCATCCGCATGGTGTAGCCAAAGGGGAGCTTCCTGTTTGCCGCCATTACCGCACCGTCCTTTCAATTTTCTCTGTCAGTTCCAGCCCGTTCTTTAAGATGAACCGCAGGCTGGTGTTGTTCTCCGCAACGATCTTCTCTGTCAGATCCCCGAAGATCTCCCCATCGAACCGGGGCAGGTATTCGGGCGCCGATTCCAGCGTTTCCAGCAGCTCCCTTGTCTTTGGAATGCTGTCGTCGCCGGCCGCTGCCAGCAACTGTTCCTTCTCCTGCTTGGCCGCAATGAGCTGCCGGGCCAGCTCATTGCTTTGGGAGATAAAAATATCAGGATCTACAAGCCCGCATTGGTTCATGCGGGACAATGTATGATCCTGATCGGTGAGGTCGCAGATTCTTTTGTTCAGCCTGATGATCCCCTCGCTCCAGAGCAGCCTGCGCTCCCGGATGGCCTGAAGGTTTAAGAGCAGCTCCTTGAGGATGGGTTCCCCGTGTATCAGCTTATGGTAGAGCCGCAGGAACGCGGCGTGGATCTCCCTTTCGGGAATTTGGGTGATGGGGCAGCTGTCCTTGTCGCGGTTGTGATTCCGGCACTCCCAATAGGTGATCCCCCCACAGGCCTTTTTTCGGAACATCGTGCCGCAGGCGCCGCAAACGATCTTTTTGGCCATCGGGTCATTTGCCGTTTTTTCTGTAACCACTTTTTTTGCCCGTAGTTCCAGCAGCTTTTTAGCGGCATTGAATATCTCTCTGTCGATGATGGCTGGATGGCTGGCGATGCGATAATACTGGTCCCGTTCCCCAAGATTGCGCTTTTTTTGATGGGGAAACGAATCTGTGGTATACCTTTTCTGGAGAAGTGCGTCCCCGACGTATCGCTCATTGCGAAGGATATATGAGATGGTTGTATGCTGCCAGCGGTCTTTTCCATCCCTGGTTTTCACCCCAAGCGTGGACGCCCACTGAGCGATATCATCCTTGCTGTCCCCTTGAAGATACCGGCTAAAGATCTCCCGCACAATTTTGGCCTCCGGCTCATAGACCTCCAATGTATTTTTGCTCAGACGATATCCAAAAGGCGCTTTGCAAGTGATGAAGTTCCCGCTTTGCATCCGGTGCTGATAACTCCACCGCTGGTTCTCGGAGATGCTCTCGCTCTCCTTCTGCGCGATGGCGGCAAACATCGCCGTCAGCAGCTCGCCGCTCATCTGCGAGGTGTCGATGTTCTGTTCCTCGAAACAGACCCCCACCCCAATCGCTTTCAGGGCGCGGATGGTTTCCATGCATTCCTTGGTATTGCGGGCGAAGCGGGAGATGGACTTTACCAGCACCCGGTCAATTCGCCCTCTGCGGCAGTCGGCGATCAGACGCTGGAACTCCGGCCGCTTCTCCGCCGAGGTGCCTGAGATGCCCTCATCGGCGTAGATATCCGCCATTGTCCAGTTGGGGTTCTGGGTAATCAGGCCGGTGTAGTAGTTGGTCTGCGCTATGAAGGAATTGAACTGGTCGCTGGACTCGGAACTGACCCGGCAGTAGGCCGCTACCCGCAGCTTTTGGACTTCCGGGCGCTGTGCCGCCTCGATGACGATGACTTTCCTCTCCTGCAGCGCCGAACTGCCCTCGGTTCTTTGCCTGTTCATGGCGTTCACCTCCTATCAGCAACATACAATACCATGTTTTTTCCACAATAGCTATCGAAAAGGCGAAGAAATACCTACCAAACTTTCTTCCTTAAAACGGGGAGGAGTGTACATGCAAAACGGCTGGCTATGCCGCCTGCTTTTTCTCCGCCAGGATGATATCCGCGCCCATCTGTGCGGCGATCCGGGCGGAGAGCTTCTTCAGCTCCGCTTTGCTGAATCCATACTGCTCCAGTGTGCGGAGCAGGTTTAGGATACCGCAGTAGTCGATGTTGATTTTTGTCTGGTTCATAAACCACATCTCCTTTTACAAAGTTAAATCCAACTTTGATTTCACAAAAACAGGGATCGCCTATCGGTTGAATTCACATAACAGGAAAACCTGTTTAAGCGATCCCTGTTGCTTCTGAAATCAAGACATTTTATAAAGTCTTTGTAGGGCGATTTTTGAAACAGCGGCTGGCTTCACCGCTTCACGGGACTTTCACCCCTCCCAGGATCTCTGCGAGCTGCTCCCATTGCTTGCGGCTGTGGCTGGACAGGAGTATCATTGTATGCTGACGGTGTCTTGGCAAAATAGCCCGCCACAGGCTGCTTTTCGGTCAGATGGACCCGCTCGTCACCTTATTTGGCCGTCGTTGACGGCAGGCGGACAAAACCAAAGAACAAAAAGACAGGTGATTTCTTGTTTCCTCCGCGCTGTCGCAGGTGAGTCCCCGCGCATCTTCCGGCGTCGCTTGCCCCGTTTCCCGGGACCCGTCAGGGAAAGTATTTCAAAAACCGGGTATTCTGTTTTCAAGCTGCATCGGGGTTATCTAAAACCCCTTCACTATATATCCCGCTAAAACAGAAGGTTCACAAAAGATTCTTCAATAAAATTTTTAACTTTCGCAGAAGATGTCGTTCCCTGTAGCTGACCATTTGCTGAGATGTTCCATACTTCTCAGCGATTTCACGCTGCGTCATATCCAACCAGTAACGCAGATAAACCAATCGTTGTTCCTCTTTGGTCAGATGTCCCAATGCCTCTAAGAGCATCGCATACTCCATTTTACGAAAAACAACTTCTTCCGGTAAATCGAATGTCTGAGAGAACTGATGTTTTTCTTCCTCCTGCAGCCGATCCAGGGAATCTTCTCGTGACCGCAGAATATCACACGATCCCGTCTCTGAGTGATAGCGAAACCGTTCTGTCTTTAGGTCGCGCTCTATGTATTCCATTTTCCGGTCGCTTTGTTTTAGCGCCCTTAAAATTTCGGACCTGATTTTAATGCCTGGGTACAATTTTTCATAGTCGGGATGATATTTATCATTTTTCGGCATACACCGTTTCCTCCGTTTTTCTGAAATCTTGAAAATCCAGATTTCAGAAGCGGAGGAGACCGGCAGAGAGGAAAAGAAAAAGGCGTTTTTATGTGGCATGAAACCAAATAAAAGCGCCAATAGAGCCAATAAAAATCTACTAACAGTTCATATTTTGGGTTATCAGATTTATTGTCACTATTGCGGCAAGTTTGATCTGAACACCAATGAACTGCTGGTAGCTGGGTTGCCGGTCACAGGAGACGCCGTATATAACGGCGTCGTTTTTTACGGTAGTGCATAAAAATCCTCCATTTAGACAAAACGGAGGATTTTAGGGCATATGAAAGAAACCTCCGCTGCCTTCTTTTTTTATATGGCAGAGAGGATATGTTCTATTAGTTCTAAAATATAGCTACTATTGGAACATTCCGGCCTTTCATCTCCCATTCTAAAATACGTAGTGGAGGTGAACTTATAGTGCCTAAAAAACATGGCCAAGCAAACAATCAGCTTGGGAATATTCTGAGAACATTAAGAGAAGAACAGGGGCTAACCTGAGAATTGGTGGCAGAGCGCGCAGATATTGGTCTACGGCATTTGGCAGCGATTGAGCTTGGCGAGAAAAATCCAAGTGTCGATACTTTGTATCGGCTACTGCGTGTCATTGGCGCTTCTGCAGATCGGGTGTTTTACCCAGAGCGTTCAGCAAAAGATGCCACCCTGGAACGTATTGAATGTCTGGCCGCTGCCTGTTCGACAAAGCAGTGCAAACTGCTGATTCGTCTGATTGAAGCGGTCATTTTTGAAGAGGAATAGTCCAGAACTTCCGATGCAATATCATTCACCGATTTTCCATCCCTCTAAATTTTAGAGGGGTGTTGTGCCGACTACAGCCAGACAGCCGGTAAATTTTATGGTTCCTCTGGAATATTTTGCATTAAACAGTATGCCTATCAGCTAATACTAGGAAAATTTGCCTATATCGCTGGTAGATTTTTCAGTTGTGCTCTACACCGTGGGCAAAATCATTGGTATCAATCAGAGCAAGCAATTGCAGCAGCATCCCTCTTGCCTGATTTGCGGTTTGCCGATCCCAACACGGCGCCTCCTCCTGCCCCAGCGTATTTGATCCTGCTAAGAGCTGATTCATGGACACCTGCAGGGCGTTGGCGATCCGCAGATAGACCGATAGCCGGGGCGTGCCTTTCCGCATTCAATCAGAGACAACTGCTTTTGATCAACATCCGTTTGATGGTCCGAATAGCGGGACTTGAACCCACGGCCTCTACCACCCCAAAATAAATTTAAGCATGTATAATTTTCATTTGTTTGTCTTAAATCGGCTTATAATACGGGTTTATAAGACCTATTAATAAAAGAAAAGGAGAATAAACCATTCCGAACATCGTCAAAGTATCGTCAAAAATCCTCTACCTCATGTCCGAATCTTTCATATTTTCAATAGCATATTCACAACACTGGACCACTACCTGATTAAAGGACATATCATTTGAATCCGCTAAATTTTCCAAAACGTTAATCAAATCGTTTGGCATCCGGATTGTTTTGTTGCTTGATTCTCTTTTCTTCAACTCAAACATTGATTCAATAAGGAGGACATTGTTACCTCTTTAATTTCCATAACTTCCATAACATTTCCCTTTTTTCGACCTTTACAAAAAGCGCCCTACAGGGCGCTTTTTGTTTGTCTATCCAATATTTAGAAAACGGAATTTATTGTAAAAGGAAATGATATAGTAGTCTATCCGGCTGTCAGGTAGCTGTGAATCCCCCATCTACCATGATATGGGTTCCTGTGATCCAAGTGGATTCATCTCCAGCTAGGAATAATACAGCATATCCAACATCCCTTGGTAGGCCAACTCTGCCATACGCTTGACCCAGTGGGTAGCTTTCAATTGTTTTACGCAGTTCCTCGTCGAAATCCTTGCCATTCTTTTTGATGTCGTCGCAAAAAGCCTGTGTCATCGTACCCGCAGGGCAAACCGCATTAACTCGGATTTTATCCGGCGCCAATTCTAGTGCTAAGCTCCGTGTAAAAGACATGATAGCACCTTTTGAGGCATTATAGGCCAAATTGTCACGGCAACCGACAATCGCTAACTCGGAAGCAGTATTAATGATGGATGCGTTTTCACTTTTTCGAAGTAGCGGGAGCGCATATTTTGAACACAGGAAGCAACCGCGAGCATTTGTTTCAAACGTCCGGTTCCAGCATTCTTCGGTGGTCAATTCGATGTTGTTGCTGATTGAAAGAGCCGCATTGTTAAACAGTACATCCAGAACACCAAACTTTTCTTCCACAAATTTCATCAGTGATTTAACGCTTTCAGCGTCGCTCACATCCGCCTGAAAAAAGTAAACGTTTTCCCCAAGCTCTTTCGCAAGGCTTTCTCCGCCTTCCGCATACTTGTTAACCATAATCAGTGTTGCGCCTTCCTCTGCAAAAAGGCGCGATGTCGCTTCTCCAATTCCCGTTGTACCTCCGGTGATGATGCATACCTTACCTTTAAGCCTTGTCATTTTTCCGCACTCCTTTTTTAAATTTTGTATGAATAGGGGTTCTCCCTAAACGGATACAGGTTTAATCAGTTCTCCATAACCAGCTTGCATACAGATTTTTCCCCGCGAATAGATCGCCTTCCCGCGTACAAAAGTCGCCTCGATCCGGCACCCGATTTCACGCCCTTCATACTGGAAATGGGTATCCTTGGTTTTAGATAGACTGTTTTCACGGGAGTAGATCCACTTCCGATCCATATCCACCAGTATGAAATCCGCGTCGGTGCCAATTCTGATGGCTCCTTTTTGAGGATAAAGTCCGAATCGCTTCGCAGCGTTTGTGGAAAGGAACGCTGCCATATGCGGCAGCGAAATTCCCCTCTTTCTAATTCCTTCTTCCAATATCATCGGAATTGCAACATCAATATTGGGCGAACCGCCTGGCGCATCCCAAAGATTATCCGGATTTTTGTCCTCCCAGGTATAGGGGGCATGGTCGGTTCCCATATAATCAATCGATCCATCCGCCACATATGCCCACATTTTTTCCACTCGTTCACGATTCCTGACCGGTGGACAAATTGCCGCGAAACTACCGGCCGCACCGATGGACTCATAATCGCATAGAAGATAATGCGGACAGGTCTCGATGGTTACATCTGCCCCCGCTCTACGCTGTTCGTTGACAAGTTCCACCCCTTCCGGAATTGAGGTATGGCAGATGTGCAGCGGGCATCCGGTTAGACGGGAAAAGAATACCGCCTTACTGATCGCGGATAATTCGCTGTACCAGGGACGGGCCTCATCATGAGCTTTCAGGCTCCATTCTTCGGTCCGATAACGTTCCCGTAACTTCGCAACGATGTCCTGATCCTCCGCGTGAACGGCAAAGATCCCGCCTGCTGTCCGGACTGCCGACATGCCCTCATAAAGGGCCAGAGAGTCCGAATAGGGAAACGTCGGTCCCGCATCCGACAGAAATGCCTTAAACGCGGGGCATCCCAGTTCTCTCATACGCCGAATATTCTGGAATTTGCCGGGTAGTGACGCTCCCCATATAACATAATCTACATGGGCATTTTGAGCGAAGTGCTCGTTTTTTAGGCAAAAGTGAGTCTCACGGTCCACTGGCGGATTGGTGTTCGGCATATCCATCACAGTTGTGTACCCACCCATGGCGGCGGCTTGTGTACCGTGAAAAAAATCTTCCCGGTAGGTCGGCCCCGGATCAAAAAAATGGGAATGCGTATCGATCCCGCCGGGTAGAAGATACATCCCTTCGGCGTCCATTTCATACTCCGCTTTTCGAGACGGCTCCCTTTCCAGAATCCCGACAAATTTCCCATCTTTGACTGCAAGATGGCGGACAGCGACGGAATCCTCAAACACGACATTTGCGTTTTTTATCAGCAAATCAAAATCCATGTCTACCTCCCGATCCCATCAAGGAGTCACTACAGAATATCTTCATTTGCAGCTTTCCAAATGGTTCTGTAAAGAACCTCCGTACCGGCTGCAAGATCCTCCTGACTGGTATATTCGTCTGGGCAGTGGCTTCTACCATCACTTAAACTGCGCAGAAAGATCATCCCGATTGGGAAGAGCTTTGCCAGCTGCTGCGCATCGTGTGATGGAAAACTAACCATCTGTGTATGCTCTACTCCGGCTTCCTCCGCACATTGATCGATAACGTCGATCAATGTGGGCGCACAATGAGCTGGGCGTGCATCGATGGTGGTAAAAACGGAATAGGTAAGTCCACGTCTTTTACACTCTGATTCAGTGAAATCAAGCAGGTCTGTATAAAGACGTTTCCAGATATCATCCTGATGTTCCCGGAAGTCCACCGACACAACGCATTTTTGTGCAACAATATTTTGTTCCCCAGGATCCGATGAGATGTATCCTACGGTTCCGCGGGTTTGGGAACCTGAATTGCATGCCAGACGTTCTACTTCGCATGCGATAGCCGCTGCAGCGGCCATCGCATCATGGCGGTCTGCCATTGCCATACCGCCGGCATGACAGGAAACTCCATTAATCGTGATATAAAACTGTTTAATCCCCGCTATGGAAGTCACCACTGCCATGGGATACCCATTCTGTAAAAGGTACCGTCCCTGTTCGATATGAAGTTCCAGGAACAGGTAATAATCCTCTTTTCGAAGGATACTGCCTTGCAGATTGTCTGGATCCAATCCCATTCCGAATTCCAACATAGCATCATGCAGGGTTTGATTGGTGTAACGATGACGGCAGGTCTGTGTATAATCCAATGGTAATTGCCCGGCCATCGCTTTGCTTCCGAAACAGCCCCCAAGGAACTGACTCGCTTCCTCATTTATAAATGCGACAATTTCGATTGGACGCTCGGGAATCTCTCCGCGTTCATGCATGCTCATAACGGCTTCCAAGGATGCCATAATTCCCGCAAGTCCATCAAAGCATCCTCCGGAAGGGACTGTGTCAAGATGAGAGCCGGTAAGGACCGGAGCCAGATGTTTATTCTTCCCCTCATACCGTCCGAAAAGGTTTCCGACAGGATCCATCCGAACCGTCATTCCGGCTTCCTCCATCCAGCTGGTCAGCAGCTCCACCGCCTGTCGGTATGCTGGCGTCCAGGCGAAACGGCTGACGCCACCTTTCGGATCATCCCCTATATGGCCAATCTGTTGTTCACGCTGCCACAAGCGTTTTGCATTAATTTTCATGTTCTTTCTCCAATCATCCCTACTTTTTCACAACGGCAACTGCTTCAATTTCAATCACCATATCCCCGATGAATTTTCCTACCTGCATGGTGGACCGGGCAGGCGGATTTTCCGGAAAAAATTCCTTATATGTCTCATTGAAACGATCAAACTGGTCGATATCCGATACGAAAACCAGCGTCTTAATCACATGATCCAGATCAGACCCGGCCACCCTTAAAATTTCGCGCAGATTCGTAAGTACCTGTCGGGTCTGCAAAACGATGTCGCCCGGTCCCACAAGTTCCTGGGTTTTGGGATCGTTTGCGGTGACGCCCGCAGTAAATACCAGATCTCCCACACGAAATGCTTGTGAATACCAGCCGCCCGGCTGCGGCGCGCGGCCAGTTTCTATCTTCTCAATTTTCATCTTGTGTTGTCCTCCTAAACGATCTTTCAGATTTTTCCCCGCTTACAGCTTCCCATCCCGCATCATCTCATAAAGAGCGGTCTTGCGTACGCAGAATTCCGGCGCAGCCTCACGACAGATACGTTCCGCTGCTTCCTGTGCCTCCTCAATGATAATCCGTTCATCCACCGTTTTTAAAACCCGGTCCTCCATGACGATCTTGCCGTCGATAATGACCGTTTTGACCTCGTCGCCCCTGGCAGAATATACCAGATTCGGTACGATATTTCGGAGCGGTTCGGTTACGACCGGCGTCATTGTGGGCGTTTTCAGGTCGATGAGGATCACATCCGCCTTCTTTCCCTCTTTGATCGAACCAATCTCATCTCCCAACCCTATTGCTTTCGCACCGTCGACTGTGGCCATCCGAAGAACCTTCCAGGCGGGAAAAGCCGTATAGGAATGAAATTTGCACTTGTTCAGTAAAGCTGTGAACTTCATCTCGTTGAACATATTACAGCAATTATTTCCTGTAGCCTCGTCGGAACCGATCGCCAGCCGGTCACTGACCTCCAAAAACTCGTAGGACGGAGGGATGCAGCCGCCCAGCATGGCGCTGCCGCTGTTGCAGGCCACCATGCCCGCCCTGCTCTTTGCAAGCGTATGAACCTCATCGGTGGTGGCATCGACCAGATGCACCGCCATGAGCGATTCATCCAGGTAACCGATCTCCTGCAAAAACGGGATCGCCCGTTTTCCATACTTCAGCATCGTCTGCTCGTTCTCATGGGGACTCTGTGAAACATGCATATGGAGCCCGACACCAAGCTTTTCCGACAACTTTTTGATTTCCCTGAGCGAATCCAGCGTCACCATATCCGCCGCCTGCGGGCCGAGCATGCAGGTGATCCTGCCGTTTTCAGCTCCGTTCCAATTGGAGATCAAACGCAGATTCCGTTTGAGCTTTATTTTTTCGGTTTCAAGGTTCAGGGGAAACGGTTCATCCGCCCGTACACCGGCATTATTTTCGGGCAGGCCGCTGATAAGTTCGGCCACCCTTGCGCGTGTCCCAAGCTTTGCATGGTTTTCCACCAGCCGGTCCATCGGGGAATCAAAATCACAGAAGGTCGTGGTTCCAGCTTTTACCGATTCTACAATGTTGAGGCGCGTGCCTTTCATGGATGACGCGGGATCCATCCGTAATTTCGTCTCGAACGGCCACAAGCCGTCCACCATCCAATTGTCTATGTCCTGGGAAATCCCCCGGAGCAACGAGATGCTTGTGTGAATGTGGGCGTCGATTAAACCGGGCATGACCGCCATATTATGCGCGTCAAGAACCCTCTGCGCCCGATATTTTCGCAGCAACTCTTCTGTGGGGCCTACCGCTTCAATCAGATTCCCTCGGATCCCGATTGCCCCGTCTTCCAGCATCCCAACGCCGGGGCCTTCCATGGTAATCACGTATCCATGGATAATCAACAGGTCAAGCATTTTTCCTTCTCCTTTTCATTCCGCCGGCGCCGGCCTGATGATATCACCCGCGCCGGCGGATTTGTCAAGTTATCCTCACAGCAGATCCGCAAAGGCCTCCTCCGAAACAGGTTCTCCCTGTTCTTTTTTCTGAATCGCATCCAGAATGGCATTCAGCTTTCTTCTTGTCAGCGGGCTTTTGAAAAGGATCAGCGCGCCGATCACCACAAAAACGCCGGACACGACGTAGAAGGTTATCTCAATGCCCAGAAGCGCGGACGCGCTCTGGGTTGCCAGTTCTCCGTTGAAGCCGAAGAGCCCCAGCAGCATTCCAACCAGATACATGCCGATGGCACCGCCGATTTTAAACGCAAATCCGATAAAAGCGGTGTATTCACAGCTGTGATCTTCACCGGTTTTATACTGTTCAATTTTGGCCGCGTCGATTGCAAGGTTCCATCCATGCAGGAAGAATGCAGAGGAGCAGAATCCCAGTGTGAAGAACAGGAGCAGGACGACGACCTTGTTCGAGCCCGCAACGATTCCCAGGATGGAAAGGACGCCATAAACCAAAAACGGCATGCCGCACTCTTTGGCTTTTCCGCCAAGTTTTTCGCCGCCCCTGCTGGAAATGGCGCCCAGAATATAGGAGCCGGCAATCGAGGCGAGCGAATACACCAGCAGATAAATGGTAGAGGTTGCACCATCCAATTGTAGATTGAAAGCTAGAATGTAGTTCATGGTCGGGAGAGCCGCACCGTTGAATCCCAGATAGATAAACAAAATACCAAACATTGCGTAGCGCATCGGGCGGTTCCTGAATGCAGCGGCATATTGCTGCAAAAATCCGGGTTTCCGGCCAGAGCTTTCACCAGCTTCCACCTGTTTGGGGATGATCTCCTTTCCGCGCGTCGCGTTCCAACTAATAAAATATGCCGCAAAGGTGATTACCGCGCCAATTAGGCCGATGTAAAGCCAAGCCCGATCGACCGATGTGCCCTGCGCTTCGAAAAAGTCCACCATCACAGGCGGCAGGTCGGTTGCTAAAAGGCCGCCGATCATGACGCATACCGTCCAGGCTGTCCTGGCCTTTGTTTTCTCGTCATAGCTCCCCTCCAGCGAATCCCCCAGCGCAATCGTTGGGACATCCACCCAAGTGAACAGGAACCAGAAAAGAATATTAATGATGATATAAAACGCGCTCTTTCCAGCCGATGAGAAGGGGACATTGGTAAACATCAGGGTGATGACAATACACATTGGGACCAAACCGCTGATCTGGAACGGCCGGCGTCGGCCAAACTTTGATTTGCAGTTGTCAGACCAGTAACCGATCATCGGATCGTTGATTCCATCCCACAGAACCGCAATCAGAGAAATAGCCCCCGCAACTGAAGGGCTTACGCCCGCCACCGTGGTCAGGAAAAAAATGAAATACACATAAAATAGGGAAGCCGCCACATTGTTACCGATCCCGGCCAGCCCATATCCAAAGATCGTTCCTTTTGTCAAACGCTTTTCTGTACGTTTCATCATTAATTTCAGTCCTCCTCTTAATCACAAATCACAATCCTTTGCAAACTTAAATCGCGTTTTGCAAATCCTCCTTTCTATTTTATGGAACCGGTTCCACTTTTGTCAAAAAGATCCTCACTCCTTTCCTTCGCACAACCTTTCAGAACCTTTTAACCGAAGCAGCGATGGTATAAAAATTGTTTCTGCACTTTTTTGGGGATTTTCGATTTTTCTAATGAGAAGGCTGGCCACTTCCCGCCCCATACCTACAAGATCACGGTCGAGACAAGAAAAACGATCCCCCAGCAATTCAAGAGACGGCAATTCGTCGTACCCTATATAAGCGATGTCTTCCGGGACACGAAAGCCTAACTCGAATATAGCCTTGAAAAAGCCGTTGCTACAAACGTTGTTTCCACAAAACATCGCTGTTGGATAATCTCCAGAGGATAGTAAGGCCTTTGCCTGAAGATAGGCCTGCTTAACCGTGGCTTCATTGCAGGAAAGGATAAACCTGTCATATCGTTTTAATCCGTAGTCTTTCACCGCCTTCTGAAATCCATTGTAGCGTTCGCGGGCAATATAATGATAATGACTTTGATCCGGAATCATCGCCCCAATAATTGTATGCCCTGCTTTAATCAATGCGCTTGTTGCCAAATAAGAAGCTACAAAGTTATCGCTTAATACGGCATCAACTTTAAACCCTTCTTTTATGAGGAGACGGTCCAACAGAACGCAAGGGATGTTGATACTCGCGAAAAAATCCCAAAAATATTCACTGACTTTACCTTCGGTATACTCCATGGTCGGCGTATAGATAAACCCAGCAACTCGCTGTTTACTGACAGTTTCAAGGGCTTTCAGATCCTTCGGTGCATTGTTATCTGTATTGCAGATCAACAATGTGAACCCATTTTCATCCAGTATAGAACTGATTCCTTTAATCACCTCGGCATAAAACGGATTCTCAATCTGGGGAACGATCAGCGCAATCAAATCACTTTGATTTTTCGAGAGATTTCTTGCGACAGACGACGGACGATAAGATACTCCCTGCATAATTTTCAGGATCTTTTCACGGGTCTCTTCTTTTACATAACCGCTATTATTAATAACTCTGGAGACTGTCGCCTTCCCTACTCCTGCCATTTTTGCGATATCAGCTATGGTGGTAAGATTATTCATGTGAACCTCTTTTGTCGGGATTTATGGAACCGGTTTCTATTTATAGTATATATATTAACCGCTTTATTGTCAATATGTTTTGTGCGAAAAATTTTCAGAAAGAATTCCAGCTTTGTTTTGTAATTTGTCTTATTACATTTCTTTGTTTTCCTTTTTCCACTCGTTAAAGCGCCGCGAGAAGGTCGCCGGAGAAAGTCCAATCTCTGCGGCCGCTTTTCTCTGCGTCACTTTCCCGCAGATCAGATTTCTGCACAACAAATCAAACCTATCCTTGTTATATTGGTTGCGAGCCCTGCCCTTATGGTTTTCGCCTGTATATCGTCCCTCCGCTTTTGCAACTGCAATTCCTTCCGCCTGCCGCTGCATGGTGGTTCTGCGCTCCTGTTCGGCCACGCTCCCCCATACTTCAATTAGGATATTGTTGACCATATCCATGAGCCATTCCTGACCCGGCTCAAATTTGATGAGCGTTGTCGGGATATTCAGAATCCGCACGATGATATGGTTTTCTTTGAACCATTGCAGTTCCCGCTTAATGCCTTCTTTATTGCGGCCGAGTCTGTCCAGTTCCTTTATGATGAGTTCATCTCCCGGATGCAGAACCTTCTTAAGCTGATTGTACGCCGGCCGTTCAAAGTTTTTTCCACTTGCATTATCCTTGAAAATACATTCGTCTGTAAGCTCCGGGCAGTATGCTTTGATTGCTTCCAATTGGCGTTCGCAGTGCTGATCCCGCGTGGAAACACGGGTATATCCGTACTTGCTCATAATGAACCTTCCCTTCTCGAATATGCGGCATGTTCTCTAAGTGTGCAAATGAGTAATAGCATCTATTGCTGCTTGTTGCATCGTTGGAATCACATGGCTATATGTATCAAGTGTAATTGATATTTTGGAGTGTCCCAACCGCTCAGATACAATTTTAGGATGTACTCCTTCTGATAAGAGGAGGGTTGCGTGCGTATGACGCAACGAGTGAAACGTGTGGCACGGGATTCCTGCATTTATACAGGAATTATGCAGCGTCGTTGTAATATTCCACGGATTTGGCATTCCACCTGGTCGCTTTGGGTCTTCACAAACCCACTTTGTCTTAGCCTCTTGCCGATGCTTCCGTAAAATATTGATAGTTCCTGCATCAAGGTCAACTCTGCGAGCCGATTTTTTTGTTTTGGGCGGATGAACAAAAATTTCATGTGGAGATATCGCAACAACGGAACGACGAACCATCAGAAAACCTCTCTCCATATCTATGTCATCCCACTGTAATCCGCACACCTCTCCGCGCCTGAAACCTGTCCAAAGAGCTAGATAAACCGGTAGCCATATGACCGCTGAGGAGACATCATTTCAAAGCGAAGTGCGTGAGAAAGAGTCCCCGCAGCAGAGTCATGACGAAGACGAATCTCATCGAACGTCGCGCCTATCCGAAAGGCGGCAAAATGCGCTACAGGCGTATACCGATTATTTTGGCGGCAGTCCGGAGCAAAACGCAGAAGAGCTTCAGGATCTGCCCATTTCAGAGATTTATGAGGAAATACGGGAGCATAGACGTATAAACAAAGGCATTGGTTCTGAGAACGGATCATAGGAGTAAACGGAGTTTTTTCGATAAAAATATTCCCCCGGATTTTTCGGGGGAATATTTTATATATGCGTCAAATTGTTACATCCGAGGATTATCTCATCATCCCGGCTGAAAGTGGCCCGCTACGAATTTTCAGCTATTGTTGCAAGGAAAAAATCGAGAACTTCGGCATAGACCTGTCCATCGCGCATCCCGTCGAACAATATATGGCTTAGAAAGGCGTATTCATCCTGACTCCGAACAAGTATAACGCGCCTGACAGCAGCATTCAAACGAAAATAAACGGCGAGATCCGTTCCTTTTTGGAGGAGCGGGGCTCGCTGTTTTCGGCTAATCCGCCCATGCCGCCTTTCGTCAACAAAATTGCAGCTGCTTATAAAATTATAAAGCGACCCTCAATTTGAGGGCTTGCCATTCGTATATCATAATGCAATCATCAGCCGTATGCTGCTGCCCACAGTAATCCTGTTGCTGCTGCTCCCGCCGCTCTCCTGCCTGATCTTCCAGCACGCCGCCCAGCGGTACGCCTACGCCGAAGCCGCCAGGGACCTTAAAGCACTGCAACAGAAGGTCCTGCCTCTGATGGAGGCCAGCTTTGAAAGGGGGCCGAATCGTAACGCCCAGGATCAGGCGTCCGCTTTTTTGCGAAGCGTCAGCCCGCTGGTCAAGAAGATATGCGGCAGCGCCAACATTTTGATCTTTGAATCCCGGATGCGGTTGGTCTATCCCCGCGATGAACAGGAACGCGAAGCGCTCCTGCCCCTTTCGGAAGCCTGCACACAGTATATCCTCTCTGCCGGCTCGGACCTGGACGGCGATGCGGTTCAAGTAGAAACCGCGGATGGGAACGCCTGGCTCATCGACTTCTATGAAATGCCGGGCAAATCTATGCGAGTCAAGTATCTGATTACCTATAGCCCTATTTCAGAAATCGGCGTCTGGGTGCGGGACGCGGCAATCCTGGTCCTTTTGATCTCGTCTTTTTTTGCGCTGCTGGCCCTCGCTGCGCTCTGGCTGACCGCCAGCAGCATCACGCGGCCGCTGCGCCGGCTCTGTCGGGAGTCCGAGCGGATTGGGGACGGCGGCTTTGACGAAATTACGCCCTCGTTTTCCTTGCAGGAACTGGAGGAGCTTCGGCTTGCGATGAACCGGATAGCGGGAAAGCTGCGGCGTTCGGAGGAGATCCAGCGCGACTTTTTTCAGAATGTCTCCCACGACCTGCGCACGCCGCTGATGTCTATTGGCGGCTATGCCCAAGGGATTGAGCGCGGGCTTTTCCGAAATTCCAGTGAAGCCGCCCACACCATTCTGGAGGAAAGCGAGAGGCTGACCGAATTGGTCAACAGCCTTTTAAGCCTCTCCAAGCTGGAAAGCGGGCAGAACGCCCCCACTCTCGGCCCGGTGCGGCTTGCGAGCCCACTGGAGGACTGCCTCGACCGGGTAAACGGCCTGGCGCTTGAAAAGCAGGTCGAATTTGCGCTGCAGCCATTTGATCACAACCTCTATGTCATCGGCGAATACGAGCTCATCTGCAAGGTGCTGGAAAATCTGCTGACCAACGCCATCCGGTATGCAAAAAGGACCGTCACCGTTTCGGTATCGGCCGGAGAGGGGCGGATCACGGTTGCGGTATCGGATGATGGAGAGGGGATTGCCAAAAGCGATCTGTCGCGGATCTTCGACCGTTGTTACAAGGGAAAGAACGGGGACTTCGGCATAGGTCTGGCCATCGCGCGTTCCGCCGCGCAACATATGGGCGGGGAGCTATGCGCGGCCAACCTCCCGGCCAACGGCGCCGTCTTTACCTTGACCTTGGACCGGGCGTAACGCCGTCTGACGGCATCCGGCCAAGACCGCGATTAAAAGCCGTTTCCTTCTATATTTGGACGTAAATATGAAACCGTGAAAGAGGCAGGAACCTACACGGTGTAATTCTGACATTCCCACGAGTTTAAGCAAATTAAGAACAATATGCTCAAGGTATCATCAAGCTGTTGACTTCTCTCTGTCCATCGTTCTCCTTCCACTGGGAGGTTCCCCTTCTGGGGCCACTATGAACCGTACCACAGGCCACCCAAGGGCGCAGTTCCCCCTTGGTGTGGACTGTGGTTTTTGCCGCCCTCCATTATTTCAACAGCTTGAAAAGCAAGCTGCTCTTGCCGCCGTTTCGCCGCCACCGCTGCTCTGTCTCCAGATAGCCCGCCGCCTTGAGGTCGGAGATCGCCCGCTTGACGGTGGACTTGGAGAGCGCCAGATCCTTGGCGATGGTCTGCAGGGCGGGCCAGCTTTTGCCCTCCCGATCCGCCCGGTCGCGCAGGTAGATGTAGACGGTCTTGGCCCGGTGAGATAAATTCTTATCCTCATAGATTTGTTCCAGCTTGCGCAATGAACCCCTCCTTTTTATTCAGTCGGTGCGGGGCGGACGCCTGTGGGCGAGCTTCTCTGAGGATTCTTGGACCGGTTTCCCGGCCAATTCCACAACCGGCGCAATTTCCTGTTTGGGATTTGCCTGCGAGTATCGATGGGCGATGGCCGCCGCCAGCTTTTCCCGCCCGGCATACCGCACCTCGCGGGCGGAATGCTCCGGCAGCTCATACCGCGCCCCAAAGCGGATGCCCCAGTTCAGGAACAGCTCAAACCGTGTTTTCATCGGGTGCATCCCGGTTTTCATGGTGATAAACTGGCCCCTGGGCATGCTTTTCAGCTCGTCCGGGGTCATCAGCCGCCGCCCCATCATCTGCAGGCTGCGGGAACCCGAGCCATTGCCCTTGCTCACCGAGCCGGATAGGACGGTCTGTTCCCCAAGGTCTTTGGAGAGGGTTTCCGCCGTCTCGCTGCCGGGGGCGAAGCCGCCGAAGATGGTCAGCTGGCAGTTGTCCCGGATCACCTGCGCGCCCTCCCTGCCATAGTTCTTGTCCAGCTGGATGAGGCCCTGCACAATGGCGACAATACTCAGCCCGCGGGATCTGGCCGCGGAGAAGAGCATCTCCGCGCCCTCCAGTTTTGGCAGGGTCCCGAACTCATCGGCGTAGAAAATACAGCGCCGGGGCAGCTTGCCGCCGTTTTCATCCGCCACCGTCATCAGCTCCCGGTAGAGCTGCTGGATGATGAGGCTCACCAAAAAATAGGCGGTGGGATCCTCCTCCGGCATGACGATGAACAGGGCGGTTTTCTCCTTGCAAAACTGTTCCGCGTCGATGGCGCTGTCAAAACAGAGCAATAACGATAGGTAATCCTTTGACGTAATCGCCGGATTTTCCCCCGTTCCACACCGTGCATGCGAGTTTCCCCGCACACGGCGTTCCATCATTTTAAGAATTTTTGGTATTAGGTACACTTTCAAAACTTAGAAACTTTAATCATATGGCCGTATTACCAGCCTTTAATCTTAGCTTGTTAATCTTTTTCAGCATGGTTTGGGTAGGGTTAATCAGATTGAGATATGACTGGATTGTCGCCGGGAGGGTGGCATGGATAAGCGCGTGAACATCCCTATGAACGATTACAAGGTTTTGGTATCTGTCAGTACCGCCATTTTCTAAGGGGATTTTGTGGTGGCAATGGATTTCCTCAATCCATAGCACCTTTCCTGTAACCGCGCATTTGCCATATTGCGCCGCCCAAAGTGAGAGCCGGTTGTCCATAAATTCAATACTTCTGTTGGTGTGTTTTTCTCGCATAAGCAATAAGAGCACGGTAATATCAAATTTAAGGGTTTCATGGATTTTTGCTCTACCGGCCTCGGTATATTTGCATATCTCTTTCTTTTTGTACAAGGGGGCTTTTGTCTGGACATAGCTGATAGGGCACATCGGAAACTTGTTGAGGTATCGCAACCCCTTGCTGCCTCCGTAATGCTCCAGAATATAACGATTATTGGTACTCCCTTGCTTTTTCAATCTTTTGCCTAACCTGTTTCTCGCGACAATGCGGATGGTATTGTGTATCTTAACACCGCAATCGTAGGCTACGTGCGTGGCAAATCGGTAATAATTATGAATTCCCCAGACCGTTGAGTTATACAGATTGAGCATACGCTTTTCATCCAGTAAACTCTTAGGCCGCTGCAAATCCCTTACCAACCCTCTGAGCTTCTGTGTTTCATTCCGAATCGCTTTATCGCTCATGTGGGATTTCACCACGTATTTATCGCCCTTTCTCACAGCTTTCAGCTTAAAACCGAGAAACTCTGAGTATTGCTTCTTCAGATTGACCACTTTGGATTTTTCTTCGCTGATTTCCAGCTTCAAGCGGTCTTTCAACCAAAGTTTCACAGCTAGAAACACTTTATCGGCATCACTTTTCTTACGACAGAAAATCTTGAAATCATCCGCATATCGGACGATAAACATTTCTTTTAAGCCGCTGTTTTTAATAACCCGATAAACATTGCCGCGGTTCAGTTTTTCACCACAGTAAACTTCATATTCTGTATGCGTCTGGAATGTTTCCCACTGTGAGGATACCCACCAGTCCAGTTCATTTAGAACAATATTTGATAAAAGCGGAGATAATATTCCGCCCTGCGGCGTTCCCTTTTGGGGATATACTGTTTCACCGTTTGGCATAACAATCGGTGCCTTAAGCATTTCTTTGATGATACACAACAGGGTTTTATCCCGGATTCCCATTGCCCATATTTGCCTCATGAGCTTCGCATGATTCACGTTGTCGAAAAAGCCCTTGATGTCAATGTCCACAACAAAGTGCAGATGTTGACGCTGAATCATACGATAGCATTGAGCCAGAGCGTTTTCCGCTGAACGGTTAGGTCTGAACCCATTGCTTCTCTCATGGAATTTTGCTTCACAAATTGGTTCCAACACCTGCAAGATGCATTGCTGTACCAATCTGTCGGTAATGGTGGGAATGCCGAGCGGCCTAAGCCTGCCGCCCGGTTTCGGAATTTCGACCCGCTTTACAGGTTTTGGCTTGTACCATGCTAATTTACTCTGGACAAGCTGAACATATTGGTCTGCCGGAAGTTTTTCAATATCTGAAATGTTCCGCTTGTCCGTACCCGGCGTATTACTGCCGCCATTCCGTTTAATATTGCGATAGGCGAGTTTGATGTTCTCCTCTGACCGGATGATTTCCATCAGCTTGTTAAAAACAGCGCCGTTTTTGCTCCGTTCATAAAGACCGTCGAACACGCCTTGCAGGTCGTAATACTCCAAATTTCTTAGTTTCTTTTGTTTTGTCATAGGCACCATCCTCCTTTCGGAGCATGATTTTCTCCGGCGGAATCGCCGTAGTCATACTCGAAGCTATGAAGATTGTACCTTTTACCTGTTTATCTTAAAATGACTTGTGGCTGTCGCTCCACCTCCATTACAGAGGCTTCAACGCTCGTGCCACTACTCTCACCGCAATAAAGGAAACTTATGATTTCGTTTCCACCACTTCACCGGTATGCAATTACCTCTGTGTTTGCGGCTTTCCACGTTCCGATAATCCTATCTTTAACATATACCCTTAGGTGCTTGCTTTGGGCCTGCACACTGGACGGAGCCTGTAACTCCGTATGGAATTTCATAAACAACATCTTACTCTCCCACATGTGCCTTCAAATGAAGCATGTGCATTTCTGCACACTACTGGTTTAGACCCGTTCATTCGCAAGTTCGTCAGACCCTCCGGTCATTCTCACCATAGGTATTTTATAGACCCCCGGCATATAGGCGACACCATCCACCGCTGGACGGATTTCCACATCCGAAACATAATTGTTTCTCTGTTTGGGTCGCTCTCTGCCGACTTCACCGAGCTTTACACGTAAATGTGATTGCAATTATCTACGCATATCGGAGTATTAGGGAAGCGTTTCCGGGCGTTACCCCTTCATTCCACTTATCGGATTATCCGTTCTCCAAGACCCGTTCGGGACTCCTTTCGATTCCCCATATATTTGACCTTGTGCCTAACCTTTTCAGTTAGGAACGTGTCGCACGCTGTTCCAGCTCGGTGTCAAGGAAGGCGTTGAGGCGGCTCATGGCGGTGGAGAGGACGGAGAGCATCGCCTGCTCCCCGGTGTGGAGCGCCGCCCCTGCCATCCAGCGGGCCTTGTGTTCCGGGGGCAGCTGCTCCATGAGCAGTTGGAAGTGGTTTTTGCCTTTCACCTTGCTGGGGGCCAACAGATCCTGCAAGAGCTTGAACACCGACACAATGTGCCGCTCCTGGGGCGGGCAAAACTCCGCGATCAGCATCATGACCGACGCCAGCAGGCCCTCCGCTGCGTCATAGAAATAGGCGTTCTGGCCGTAGTTTGATTCACCGCCCGCCTGGATGATGGTCTTGGCGCAGATCTTGGCGTACTTCTCCATCTTGGCGCGGGCGTGCAGGTCTTTGGGATTCGCATGGTATTGGTCCGCGTATTTGGAAATGAGGTGAAGCATGTTGGCCCCATCGCTTCTGGTGGGGTTGCGCAGGTCGATCACCGCCACCTGGTAGCCGTAGTGATCTCGGGCGACAGCGCCGTAGTTGCGGTAGACGTCGCCTTTGGTGTCGCTGGCAAGCCAGCTGACCCCGGACGCGCAGGCGTATTCCAGGTTTGGGTAGAGGTAGTGGGCTGTTTTTCCTACCCCGGAGGCGCCGATCATGAGGCAGTGGACGTCGCCGGTATCGATGAGGGCGGTGGTCCTTTTCTTCCAGGGCGGGCCTCCCACTACCGAGCCAACCACCAAGCCCTGCTCCTGGGGCCGCTTCACCCCTTTGCGCCACTGTTCAGGTAAGAATGGCAGATGGAGATAGGCGTTCTCCATCTCCTTCTTGGTCGCCCACCGCGCCGTACCGTGCTGGCCGTCGCCCACCTGCCGGGACTTGATCCCATTGAGGTTTGCGTTGTCGGAAAATACTGCGATGAAGGCGAACACCGCCGCCATGCCGCCCACTGTCCAGAGCAGGGGGGCCAGCTGGGAAAAATCAAAGGGCAAGGTTCATACCCCCTTTCTCTTCTTGTTCAAAAGTTTCCTGCTGTTCTGTTTCTTCTTTCAGGTCATCATTCCAATCCTTCAGCTGCGGACACAGCCGGTGAACAGAATAACCGCCCAGCTCACCGAGCCGGGCGGTCAATCGTTCTGCGGCGCTGTGGCCTGCTTTGTCGTTGTCCAGGCAGAGGTACACCTCGCGGGTCTGTGGGTGCAGGTTCAGTTGCCTGACCATTGCGTGTTCCGCCACCCCACAGAGGGATACATAACTGTGCTGCTGCCAGCCCTCCGGGTACAGGGAGATGTAGGAAAGCAGGTCTATCGGCGCTTCAAAGACAAAGAGCTTGTCGCTCCTGCCGCTCCAGTGAAAGCTGCAGGCCGGGTCAGAGCCCTCCACATTGATCCGGAACGCTTTCCCCTCGCTGTTGGTGCTGCGCTTGTGGGCATGGCGGGGGACGCCGCGTTCATCGCACCCGACAAACACAGCGTTATGGTAGGGCGTATCCTCATAGATGAGCTTGGCTCTGGCGAATGCGGTGAGGAGTTCCCGGTCGATTTTCCGATGCCCCTGCAGATACCCATACACCCGCCGCATCGTCCCCGCCGACTTTGGCAGTGCAAAGGGCTTCGGCTCTGATTTCGGTTTGGATTCCGCGATGGGCAGGGGGCGCTGCCCATCCTCGCCCAGCAGCAGTTTCATCCCTTCTGAGAAACTTAAGCCATAGTGCTGCCGCACAAAACTGAGCGAGTATCCGCCCTGTTCGGCGGCGTGGTCGAACCACTGGTTCCCGCGGATGGTGACACTGTGGTCGTTCTCCAACCGCTTCTCCCTGCCGGATGGGAGAAGCTTCTCTCCGTTTCGGCGGAGCAGCTCCTCCAGATCGATCTGGTTGGCCCGCTCCACCTGGTCCTTGGTGTATTTTCCGTAGTAGATGATCCCGCCCATGATGCTCCCTCCCAACAAAAAAAGCTGGAAGCCGTTTTACAGCTTCCAGCAAGGTTTGGTTGATTTAGTTTTCCCGTTTGTAGTGGGGTTCCGGTATATATTTTTCAGTCTGGTATTTCTTGTATTGTTCCCGTTTGTTATCCGCGCCATCGAGGCCCGACAGAGACGCCTCGTCATAGAGGACCGGTTCCTCACAAACCGCATCCATCAAAATCTTTTCCAGATGTTCGAATTCCGAGAACTGATCCAGGGACGCCATCACAAAAGAATCCCGCACGTACCCAGCGCAGGCTGCCAACAGTTCCTGATCCATGTAATATCCATGATGCTCCACAAAAAAGGTCAGCATCATGACTACTGTCCTGGTGTTGCCCTCGCGGAACGGATGGACCTGCCAGATTTGCGGAAAGCATCGTGATAGGGCCGACACAAACTTTTCGCGGGAGAAACGTGTCCAGTCCTGTGTATGGAGTTTTTTGAATGCCGCCTCTAGATCACGAGGGATATCCTCATCGCTGCTGTACCAGACACTTCGGCCTGCCAGTAGCTTTTCCCGCTTCTCAATATTGATGAGCCGGTACTTGCCCGCCCATTCGTAGAGATCACCAAAAAGAAACGCATGGATCGCACAGAGGCCGGCAGGGGAGAAATCATCGAATCCGCGCCGATAGAGGATCATCATATTGGCGCGGGACTGCTCCGCCTCAACCAGATCCAGCGTCTTTTCATCTTTGATCCCCAGCTTGTTGCGGAGAACCGGAACACCGTCATAAAGATACAGGTCAGACATGGCGCTGCACCTGCGCGGCCATCTTTCGGTGGGACGCCAGCAGAGCGTCTTTCATCTGCGCGTCGGTCAGCTTGCCCTGCGCCCAAAGGCAGGAGAGCTTGCGGGCATAATCGGATACCGGCGCGCCCTCGATGGCATTGATGGCGTCTGCGGTTTTGACCGCCGCGATCCGGCGGCTCAATTGTTTTGCAGTCATGGTTTGTCACCTCGTATTCTGTCTATAGTTTACCACACCCATATCCAAAAATAAAGGGGAGTTGTTGTCATGGGGATTCCATCCGGATATCGCTGTTTCCATGACTGCCCGACTTCAATCCCATCGCCTGTTTCTTTTCTCTGAGCTTTCGCAGCAGTTTGCGGTCAGTAATCCGCAGGGTATTGGCAGGACCGGGTGATGATGACGCCCGGAACAGATTCCCCAACTGGTGCAGCAGCCGCCCCACCCCTTGGGAAATAGCCGTCTTGCGCCAGTCGTCCAGATGCTCCAAAAAATATTTGGCGTACTCGTTGCCCTGCTCCGCAGATTGGGTGAGCCAATAAACCGCCGCCTCCCGATCCCTCTCCACCTCTTTTCCAAGAAGATACAGCTTGCCCAGCGTGTACTGTGCGAATTGGTTGTTCTGTTCGGCGGCAGCGGTGAGCAGCCGGATGGCTTTCTCGGTATCCTTTGGAACTTCTTCACCATCCAGCAGCAGCTTGGCGAGGCGGTACTGTGCGAATTGATTATTCTGCTCGGCAGCGGCGGAGAACCACTGGACAGCCATCTGCATATCCTTGGGGATACGCTCACCCTCCAGCAGCAGTTTTCCTAAATCGTACTGGGCATAGACGTTTCCACCCTCCGCTGATTTGGTCAGCCACCCCAGCGCCCGCTGGATCTGTTCCTCTGAAGATGCAGGGTCGCTGAAAGCAATCCGGGTTAGCTGGTACTGCGCATGGGGATTGCCAAGGTGGGATGCTTTCTCAAACCACGCTTTCGCTGCCGCTCCATCCTGCTCCGTACCCACGCCATGCAGCAGCATCCAGCCAATGCGGTACTGCAGCCTGTCATCGTGACTCTGTTTCTCCAAACCACAAAAGCCCTGAAAGGCGCAGTGGAACCATCGGTCGGATCGTGCTTCATCCCGGAGGCATCCAACGCCGTCCCGGTACATCTTTGCCAGCTCATAGGCCGCATAGGGGAAATCCTGTTCCGCAGATACGGTATACAGTTCCAGCGCCCGTTGGAAGTTTTGTTCCACCCCCTGGCCCCGGTAAAAGAGACCCGCGAGGGAGTATTGCGCGTATTTATATCCACCGTTTGCTGAAACTGTAAACCATTTAACCGCTTCGTTGTAGTCCTGTTCACATCCCAGCCCCGCGGCGTACAGCTTTCCGATGCGGTACTCAGTATAGCGGCTTGGCTTCTCTCTTTCCACCGCGTGAAAAGACGCCAGCGCCCTGGTATACCATTCGTTTGCCGCCTGTGCGTCGTGTTCCCGGCCAAGCCCATCTGTGAGCATCCGTCCCAAATCACACATGGCCAGTGCATTGCCTTTCTCCGCCTCGGCCTGAAGCAGCCAGAACGCCTGCTCAAAATCCAGGGGCTGCCCATCGCCGCCAAACAGACAGCGTCGGGCCCGACGGTATTTGGCACTCCATTCCATACGCGGTCCTGACACATCGGGCGGGGCATCCTGCTGCGGTTCCAGGTCTGGAGGGCTGTCTTGCTCCTCCTTTTCTTCATCCTTGTCACAGAATAGGGAGGACAATTCCCCCAGTCTCACTGCCTCCCGGATGACCATATTCTTGATCTGCTTGAACTCTTTTTGTTGCGACAGCGGTATTCTCTCCGGCAAGTTGTCCCGGTGGGTGCGCAGCACCTCCTCCCGCAGCTCATACCACAGGCCACAGGCTTTTTCCACCTGCGGCTCTTTTGCCAGCTCGTCCACAATCTCATCCACCAGCTTTTTCAGCGGGGCCTTGAGATAGCCATACTGCTTCTTGCCGGTGGTGTGGGAGAGCTTTTCCGAGAGCTGCTCCATCATCGGTCCAAGCCGCCCATCTTCCCCCGCGCCGGTTTGCAGTTGTTCAATGAGTTCCTCCAGCACGTCCCTTGCAGCCGTTCCCAGCTCGTCTCTACGATGGGTCTGTTCCCGATAGACGGCGGTCAGCTCCTGCCGGAAGATCTCACCGGCCAGCTGGGAACGGATCCGCGCGATACCCTCTTTGGTGAGGAACCCTTCTGATGGTTTTGCGCTGCAGCAGACCATATGCACATGGGGATGATGACCCTCATTATGAAAGGCCGCATACCAGTGGAAACTGGAAAACGGGATCTTCATCGCATCGGCCAGCCTTGGCGCAAAGGCTGAGAGCAGCTCCCTCCAACGTTCAGCGTTGTCGTAACCCAATCGGGCGGCGTCCTCCCGCCGCAGGGAAAAGATGGGCAGCCATACATTCCCGGTGTGGTTTGAGATTTCTTCGGCCACCTGCGACAGTGCCAATGGATTTGTCCCGGCAGTGAACAGGCCGTGCGATTCCAGCTTCTCGGCGCGGGGACGGGTGGCGATGTACTCGAGATACTTCTCTTTGGCGCCGGTGAGCCGGTGGACATGATCCTCGATGATGCGGGTGATGAGTTCGGATGTGTTGGCCCTGGTGGGCGCCTCGCGGTAGTCCTCATACTCGAACAGCTTCCTGCTGTCCGGGAAATCCCGCAGCAGGTTTGAGAGCAGTTCCTCCTGTTTTGATGTTGCGGGGCTGTCCGCGTTCTCCGGGTGGATCAGCTCAACGCCCTCCCTGGTGGAGATGTACCGGACGTAATTCTCCCGCCGCGCCGCGTTTTGTTCGCCGCCCTTGATGTATGGGCACTTGAAAATGAGGCGGGGCATCTGTTACAGGCCGTTCTGGTAGTTGACCGCGTCCTTGAAAGAGATACCGCCGTTGGTGGACTTCACCTCCTGGACGCACCTGCCGCGCAGCTTATCCAGTACCGCAGGGTCGATCTCCATCCCCGACGCCAGCACATGCATCAGAATGTCCGCCTCCACCGCCAGTTTGAAAAGTAGGCGGCAGATGTGTGTCTCGCTGTTTCGCACCGTTGAACCGAGGGCTGCGACCAACGCCTTGGGCAAAAAGTCGCAGGCGTCCTGCCCGGAGACGTATCCGGCGTAGAACCGGATCGCCCGCTCGATGAACTCATTCTGGGTCTGGCAGTTGTCCCTTGGGCACATATCCTTGACCAGTTGCTGCACCTCCGGAGAGATCCGCAGCGCGAACTTGATTTTTTCTCTCGGCATTTGGAAACCCTTCCTTTCTTTCAAAATTGCCCCATATCCCCGCGCGAACCCCCGAAAAGCGGGGATAAACCGGGGAAAGGCAGCGGGGCATACCCCCCACCTGACCCCCGGGGCCAAAATCAGACCCCCGCGAAAAACGTTCCCCGACCCGCGTTGCGGGGCGGTGTGTGAGGCGCGGGAGCAGGGGCTTGACCCCCGCGCTTTATCCTGCTTCATTTTCGACCCCTGGGTTCTCGTCGTCACAAGCTCCATATTCTTCGCCCCGCCGCAAGCGGCAGGGCTCACACATTCCGCTGTTCCTCCCCACAAAGTCTGGCGACTTTGCGGGGACCCCATCATTGTGTTTGGGCGGGAAACCCCGTCCCATCTTCGTTTCCAAAACCGCGGGCACAAAGCCCCGGCAGGGCGTTCCTGCGGCTGGGTGGGACAGGGACTTCACCCGCTGCCCGACTGCGGCACACGGGGCGGCATAGGCGGGACAGCGGGGCGCACACCGCCATGCATGGGAAAAGGCCGCGCCGATGAACGGCGCGGCCTCTGCTGTGAGGTGGTATTTCGTTTTAGAATTGCTGCTGGGAAATCGCCTGGTCTTCCGCCTGCTCTATCGCCATCAGCCTTTCCAGGCTGCTGTCGAGGATCTGCTCCTTGCGTTCCTGAAGGATCGTCAGGTAGAACTCCCGCTGCAGATCGCTGAGAGAAGGGGTCTCCTCGATGATCCGCTGGATCTGGTCCATATCAATCCGCGGTACGATGCGGCAGAGTGCGGCGTTGCACTCTGGGTTCTTCAGTGAGGAGATGTATGCCGCGTAGGGGATTTTCACACCGTTTTCCTTTAGTGCGGAATTGGGGAAAGTAAAGACGCGCCGGCTGATTTCATCCGGGTCGTTCAGGACATCCCGCATCCCTTCTTCACTCAACTGTGGGTACAGGCAGGAGCCGCAGTCATAGACCGGCGCCAGTTCCACAGCGCCTCGCTTTTCATCCGCCAGCAAGCCCCAGTTTCCATTGTGTCGGTCAAAGTTCCCCAGGAACGCGTCGGCAACAAACTGATCCCAGAAAAATTCCCGCAGAGCCTGAGATGGGAACAGGGCTTGTTCCTCTATCGCTTCCAGTATGGTAGGGAGCTCTGTCCCATAACCATTCTGTTCACTGTCGATGCAGGTGTTCTTCAGCTTCGCAAACTCGATGAGCTGCTTTCCGCCTTCGGTAAAATCAGCGCAGGCCACTACCAGCTTCTCTTTGCCCTTGCTGTCGGTGTAGGTTCCCAACAGGGTATCCTGCACGTTGAATCCCAGGGCCGCGAAGATGTGGCAGCCAAGGTACTCGCTGATACAGCTGTTGCTGTACCCCATCCCGCCGCCCCGCTTTGGTTTGGGTGGAAATTTGAGCATGTAGCTTCTACCTTGATAGAGGACGTTGATTTTATTCCCGTTGGCGCCGCCATAGGCCCGGAAGCGGTTGACTTCGCACTTGGTAAAATCGATCAATGGTCATTCCTCCTCGTCAGAGAATAGATATTTGTGTCGAAGGCTGTCCGCCTGGGCGGGGCTGATTTCTCCGCCCCACTGGTTTGCGTTGATGGAGCCGTACAGCTCATCCCACAGGCAGTCCAGATGCTTGGATTTGGTACGTCCCCCCTCCAGATACTCCCAGATAGCTTTCTGCAGATCGGCAGGCAGACCGGACTCTTGGCACTCCACTCCCTCTGGAGGACGCTTTCTTTCAACCTCCAGCGCCAACAGCTGTTCCATAGAAAGATCCAGGGCCTTGGAGAGCTTCATCAGCGTACTGCCGCTGCACCGGGACAGTTTTGTCCTGCCGGAGTAAATGTCCGCCAGGGTCGCCCAGGGGATACCGCCGGTTTTGGAAAGCTGGTAACGGGTTATCCCTTTATTTTTCATCGCTTCCTGTATCGTCATAGTCATCACCAGTTCCATTATATCGGTATCCCGATAGAAAGTCAATCAGGCGCCGTCTGCTGCCCTGCAGCGTCACAGGCGGTACAGCGGGTGGCTGTCCGTTCAGAACTGTAGGGCCTGTTCCTTTTTCACCGTCTTTCCATCGATCCGCTCAAAGCAGCATTCGGTGTAGGAGAGGCCGTTTTCCTGTATCACCCGGTCGAGGGCGGAGAACATCTGCTTCTCATCGAGGCTGGCGTCCTCCTCCGGGTTGTCGTAGCAGATCCATTCAGACGATCCGGGATCGTCCTTGACAAACACATCGTAGCCCAGCCGCAGTTGTCCGCCAGCTTGAAACAGCACTGTGTCGATCCTGACGCACCCGGCTGTCAGCGACGCGGCGGTGCGGTCGGAAAAATCCGCGGGCGCCTCCCTTTTCAGCCGCTCCACTTCACCCTCGCTCATCCACTTGTCATGATGATACCCACTGCCCAACAGCTGTTTTCGTTCCATCCACTGCATATTCCACACCGCCTTTCTCACAGATGCATCCCATCAGAAAAACTGAATGGGCCGGATAGATCCGGCTCATCTATATCTTCTTCCTCACCCTCAAATTCTTCGCCGCTGTCCCCCTCGCTGAACAGGCTCTGCTGATAGCTCTGGCGGATGCCTTCGACAAAATACTGCTTTGTACTTTCCACCACCGCCTGTTCCAGGACAGAGGCGTCCAGCCCGCAGTCCTCATACCCATCCAGCACAGTCTGGTAATAGGAGCGGGAGGGAAGTCCATAGCCCATTTGCAGATTCATGATGTAGGCCATCCCGACAACCTCTTTGCCATCCATCCGCACAGGGATATCCTGCTTGAAGTAGTGATTCGGGAACCCCTCATACACATCCAGTGACCGCTCGTCCCAGGGCCGCAGCTCCCAAACCGCCACCGGGACAGAGGCCCCTTCCTTGGGGGCGATGGTGGCGAAGGCGCTTTGCGGGCGGCCTTTGAACTGCAGCTCATAACCCTCCACGATCCCGGTACCGCACAACTTTGCGGTGGGACAGCGGTGCTTCATCTGCAGCACATTCAGATTACTACCGTATGCGATGTAGAGCCGTTTTTCCATTTTAATCAATCCTTTCACATGGTCATGGTCATTACCGGCGCTTCCTCCGGCTCGTATTCTTCCGCAGGCTCAGGTTCTGCAGCCCGCTGCGCCGCCAGCCGTTCTTTTTGCGCCTCGGCCTGCGCCGGATCCCGCCAGGCGATATTCCCCTCCAGATGGTTCAGCAGGTGCTGCCGGGCGGTTTTGAATTCGTCACCGATCATCCCCAGCCGGAGCAGCCAGGTGCGGAAGGTATACTTCTCATTGCTGCTATGGGTCCGGGCCGGCTGTGCGCGTTTCTGCTCCAATGCCTGGTGGCTGATGGCGAGGCAGAGCTGGATATAAGCCTTGATCTTCCCCGCGTGGAGGGTGGAGTTGAACAGCCGGAATTCAATAGTGCCCTTAGAGAACACACTGTGCAGGTTGAGGGCGTGGTATCTGGTGTAGTCGTAATGATTCCTTCGCCCGCTTGGTCCGTTATACCAGAGCCGTTCCAGCTCCTGTATGGAGCGGGGGCGCTGCTGGTTCACATCGTCGAGAAACCGGGTATCCGCTTTTTGGCAGTAGCTCTCTCGGGATACGTTCACCTGCAGCGCCTTGTAGAGCAGGTCCTCCTTGGCCGCCATAATGTTGACGATGTTGCGCAGGGTTGCCGCAGTGTGTACGGAGGCGTCCACATGAACATGGATGCCGCAGGAGTCGTTGACCCTTGCGCCCGCCTCCCGCAGCTTGCGGATCAGCCCCTGAACGGTACCGATGTCCTCATAGACACAGATGGGCGATACCATTTCTACTGAATAGGTACTGCCGGCCGGTCCACCACTGCGATTTTCACAGTGGATGGATGCGTCGCGGACCAGCTTCCACTGCCGGTTCTGCTCATCCCTCACCGTGTAGCTATCGTAGGTCCCGCCTACATGAGACGCCGTGGTATGAAAATAACCGGCGATCACCCGGGCGGCGGCCGCCCTTGTGATGCCGGTCTTTCGATTCCAAATCGTTGGGTTCTCAGCAGTGATCACCTCATTTCTGACAGCCAGGATTACGGCTGTATTTTTTCTGCCCTTGGACGCCTTACATCATCGGCGTTCCCTGCACAAGCTGCTCTGCCTGTTCTTTTCTGTACGCTCTGCAGCACTCCTCCAAGCTGCTTCCCATCATGCGCTGACAGTAGGCGTCCATCCTGGGGAGCAGCAGCGCTTTTTCCGCGTCCGAGAGACGGTATCGGTATTCAGTATCATGATCGCTGCCCGCCAACACCATCTCCAATTCATTGCAGACCGTCTGCGACTCCATATCGTAGTTGGCGTAGAGGTTGAGGTAGTCGTCGTTCTCATCGGTGCAGACATGGGTCCCGAACATCTTGTCCGGGTCGAAGACCACATTCATATAAAAATTCAGCAGACTGCCGTTTTGAATCACATCCTCTGAGAATGAGACGTCCTCCGCACAAAGCCTGCGGCTGCCGATCAGATATGACGTCTGTGATTCCGGCAGGGTCTGGCAGCCCGTCTCATCAATCCCGGTTGGGATCTCTCTATGATTCATGTTGAGATTCCTCCTTCCGTCCTGCCGGCAGAGGCGGCGTTGGTGTTTTTGCAGGCCGTCTGGAGCGGTCTCTGACAGGAATCGCTTTGTGATCCAGATACTCCCGCACCGCCTCCGGCACAGCTTGCTCATACAGCTGCCGGAGGGCCTCATCCAACTTTTTCTTGACAGTGGTATTTTCTTTTTTGAGGACATATTCCAGTGCATCCAGCTTTTCATCCTCAAAGGTAACCATAATATCAATTTTCTTCATTGTCATACGCTCCCAATCTGTTTTTCTTATCTCTCTGTGTGTTTGTGTGAAAAAAAGCTAAGAAAATGGGCCCCAAAAAGTTACGCGGAGGACCCAGCCCGAATGCGAAAGAGAAGAGGCCCAATGCTTTACTTTTAGTTTGACATATACAACCGGTTATCCTTCCTCACATCGTGTAAAACTCCATACGCGGTTCCAGCTCCGGCTCCTCTCCGGTGAACTGCTGCGGCTCACCAAAGACATCCATACAGGCGGCGATCTGTTTGTCAGTCAGGGAAACAAATCCTCCGTCGTCGTCAGCCCCCACAAGAAAAAACGGCCCGCGGATGATTTCCTCATCTCCGAGCCATCGGTTGGGTTCCATGCCGTTGAGTTTGCCTTCTTTGTTGCAACAGAGGATGACATTGCCTCCGATATATACCGGCTGGAACAGACCCCCGCCGACCTCCGCTTGAATGGAAGCAAGGTCATTTGAGATTTCTTTTTCATAGGGCTCTTCACCCGGTTCCACTTTTAAAATTCGCAATGTTGGTACTCCTTTCATTGCTGCTTCGGGATTAGACATGCAGCATAGCTCGCTGGTTCCGGTCCAGTGGATTCCTTTCAAATCCAGGAATCGGTCTCCCGCCATGCGCATGATCTTCAGGTCGAATTCATCAGCATCTCTCACGCCGAGAGGAATATCGGATCTGCCGCAGCAGTAGGTCACACAGATGGTGGCCCACTTGCTTTTCTGTGGATTCTGCCTGGACAGTTCCGCAAACAGTTCCGTATTCATGACTTGTTCCACGGTGGTAAGCGACCCGAAAACGAAGGCGCTGCCGTTCGGCTCCCTGTCGCCGCCCATGAGCAGATGGGTAAAACGAATCGGCTGCAATGCTGTCAAACGGGGGAGCGAGGATTCCAGATGATCCATGAGAGGATACAGGCCGTTCAACCGGTTATCCCACTGCAGATGGGAAATCATATCTTCCAACAGGTCATAGACCTGCATCAACTGCGGTCTGGGATCGCCGCCCCTCAATTCCAACGTTTTGACATATTCACCCAGGCTTTGGATGATGTACTTCTGCAGTTTGAAGGGGGCCGGGTCCACGGCAGAGTATTCTTTGGCCTGCTCCAACTGCTGGTCAAGCCGCTCCAAATAATCCGTATCCGTGTTTTCGCCGTTCAGTTCCGCCATCCCTCTGAGAATACCGCTGATCCATTCCCGGCGCATCGCTGACCACGAGGGCGTATCCGGAGGCTGGTGGCGTTCCATACCATTCTGACGCTCTATGGCGTAAGCGGCGAGTCCTTCAAAGACTGTGCCTCTATCGAATTTCCGACTCGTACTTTATCACCTATCTTTCTATAGATAATTTCTCGGGTTCTGCGGCACACCGTCCCGGATCACCTCCAGATGCAGATGGGGACCGGTGCTTCTGCCGGTGCTGCCGCTCTTGGCGATCACGTCGCCGGCTTTCACCTCCTGCCCCTCTGTTACCAGAATTTCAGAACAGTGGGCATAGAGGGTGACCAGCCCGCCGCCGTGGTCGATGGCCAGATGGTACCCATACCCAGTCTGCTTATAGCGGACGAACAGCACCCGGCCATCCTTCACCGCCCGCACAGGCGTACCAAGGGGAACCCCCATGTCCAGCCCAGTGTGCCCTTCGCTGCCGGCGCCGGTGGGGTTTTCCCGGTACCCGAATTCCGAGGTTACCTTGTCCCGCCAGCCATTCTCCAATGGGCTGACAAACCCTTCAGCGGAAGGCTGCACATCGGAACCCTTTATCATCTCAGCGATCAGGTCATGGGTACCGTTGCCGCCCTCCAGCGCCATGTCCGCGCCCACGTCGAAGTTCCGGTAGACCACCCGCAGGTAGATCTCGGTGATATTCGCCATATCGTCCGGGGTGACCGCCCAGCCCGCGTAGCCGCCCGCATTCTGGTAGATGGTGGGCAGCTCATTGATGGGATAGGCCCGCAGATGGACGTAGTCCTCCTCATCTTCCTTCTCTGCTGGATGGACGCATTCCTCATAATAGACAAAGCAGTCCACAAACTCTCTAGCGGCGGCAGAACGCAGCCGCAGGTGATCGGAACCAAAATAGAGGGCATAGAAAACAGCCTTGACCCGGTTAGAGTCAAGGCTGTCACCATCCTCCATCTCTGATTCGACGTCCGTAATGGCGCTGTCCAGAGAGGAAAAGCAGGCGCGCATTTCGGTGATGTAGTCCCGGTAATCGCCGGGCATGGTGATGGGAAGATTGCCGCCGTAAAAGGTCAGCTCCACCGCCGCGTTGTTGTGATGCGCCGTCCCACTGAGCAGGGAACAGATAAAGACCACAATCAGGATGAAGGGGGTGAGGATCGCCGCCAAAAGGACAGCGACTACTTTCCAGGTCCGCTTGTCGGTCGCCAGCATGACGGCGGCCTTGATGAGCGCGGGGTTTGCCAAGCTGTGTCACCTCCGTCATTCCCCGTCATAACAGCCGCAGGGCATGTCGTTCTCCGGGAACAGCGCGCACAGGGCTGTCTGGTTTTTATCCGCCTGTACAAAATCCTCCCAAGACCAACCGCGCCCCAAGCCCTTGACCGAGACGAGGTTTGGTTTTGCGTTTTGCTCGATGGCGACAGCCCGTTCATACAGATCTCGGTGGTTGTGGTAGAGGGTGCGGATCTCGCTGCGCTTCATCGATGGACAAAAGAAACAGGAGGACTTGCCCGGCAGGGGCAGGCCCTCCTGCTGGATCGCCTGGACGCAGTCCTCCCGGAACCAGCCCCACTCGATGAGGGGATATTCGTTTTGGTATTTTTTATCCTGGATGTCATAGACAATAGCATGGGTGCGGCGGCGCTCCTCCCCGGCGTCATACCCGATAAATTTAACAATGCGTTTTCCGCTCTCCCACACCTTGCGGCATTCCGGGTGGTTGTTGCAGAACTTCTCCTGGGTCGACACCTTGTGCTTGAGGGAACAGGATTTGTTGCCGTAGGCGATGGCGGGCAGCGTCCCGGAGCGCAGACATTCCTGCTCCAAGGTGAGCCGCTCGCCGTTGCGGTCGGTATATTTTAGTATGGTAATGGACGGCAGGCCATGCTTCCGGAGCCACCGGTTCATAACGGGCAGGTACTCATAGGTGTGGGGCTGCTCCCCACCGGTGTCTGAAAACAGGATCAGGTCGATGGGGACGCCCCGCTGATACAGCCCAATGATCATGGCGGTGGAATTAGTCCCGCCGCCGTATCCTACAATGTTCATTATCTCCCTCCTCCCTTGCCATAGAGCGCCAGCTTGTGTTCCGGCGTCTTGACCACCAGGTTGTACCGCTCGGCGCCGCAGCGGTAGAGGCAGGAGCCGGTCTGACAGGCGAGGATGAGCTGGTGTTCGGTTTCCTCTAACTGCAAAGCTTCCATGTACCCCCGCTTGTCGATGGTTCCGGGGTGGAACAAAAAATGGTGGGCGGGGATGGAGAACAGCGGTTTGGTCATCTCGGCCACACCGGGGAGCAGAAAATCCTCGATGTTCTGACTGGCTAACCCGATCAGGCTGTCGCGTTTCCGCACACGCTTTTCGGCGCTTCGGATGTAAGACACAGCCACAGGGTTTGAGAGGAACACATGCAGCTCCTCAAAGATACCCGCCGTATTGCCACCTGCGATGAGGGCGTGGTTGATATAGGACAGGATGTTAAAGAACATGGCGTCCTTGATGTTTTTGCCGCCCTCCATCAGATCCTTGACCCCAAAGGTGATGAAACGGGTGTCCCGGATGTTGGTGTGGCCATTGAAGAATTTGGAATCCGCCCCTTTACACATGGAATGCAGCCCCAAACAGGCGGAGCGCAGCAGCTCCGGGGTGTACAGCTCCCCGCCGCTGCCGGTACGGACGCGCTGGTATTCCGCGTCCATCTGGTCATAGAGGTCGGAGAGGATGGGGTAGTCCTGTGATGAAAGTTTGGAATAATCGGTGTCGTCCCGCAGCCCGCATTTGTCATAGAGCCGCCCCAGCATGATCTCGATGGTATCGATCTCCGCCTCGGTGAAGGGTTTGTAGCTGCGGAAGAAGTCCCGCAGAAACGCGATGTGCTGGGAAAGCACAGAGCCGCTTTGAAAGGCGGCGGGGGCTTCCGGGTCGGGTTCCTTTTCCTCTGCCGACCACATACGCGGCTCCAGCACATTGATGCGGTTTCTGCCGTCGGTCAAGTCGAGGTAGCTGCCGCCCAGCGCCTCCGTGATCTCCCGGTACTCCCCCTCGGGATCAAGGCACAATACCCGCTTGCCGCTTTCGAGGATATTGATGAGCAGCAGCTTGAGCAGATGGCTTTTGCCCTGGCCGGAATTGCCAAGGATGAGAAAATTGGCGTTGCTCTTGTCCTGGGCGCGGCGGTCCAGATCGGTGATGATGGAACTGCCGTATTTGTCGTAACCGATATAGAACCCACCGTGGTCGGTTTTCCCGGTGTAGGAAAAGGGGAACAGATTGGCCACGCTGGAGGCGGGGAGCATCCGCTCGAACTGCTCCCCGAACACATTCCAGCCGGAGGGCATCACCGAGAGGAACCCCTCCTGCTGGCAGAGGAACAGCCTATCCACACTGATCTTCGCCCGGCCCAGCTCAGTCTCCACACTGTCCCGCAGCTCCACGAAATCCTGCTCGGTGCGGGCGATGAGTTCGATGTAAACAGCGGTGTGGAAGAACGGCTCCCGGTTGCGCTGGGCTGCGCGGATCATGGAGGAGACGTCCTCCAGATTGCTCTGGGCCTCCACCACCTGCCTGATGTCGGTGCTGCCGCTCTTGTATCGGTTGGCCTTGTCCGCCGCCTGCAGGATCTTGCGTTCCTCGCCGGGGGTGACCAGCCGTGTGTAGATCCGCAGGGTGACGCCCGCCCGCTCCCCCAGCCGCTGGAGGATGGCCTGTTCTTCGGTGGAGGCGGGGTACCCCCGCACAGCCCAGACGCACCGCCAGCTCCCGCCCACCAGATACCGGTCCACCTCGAACTTGACGGCGGAGGGGGCAATGAGATCAAGGAAGGTCTGGAGAACCTGCTCGTCGTCCATGACGCTGGCGGCCTTGTAGTCGCTCTGACCATTTTTTAAGAGCCAACGCTGACCGTCAAAATCGTCATACCCCTCGCTGATGACGTCCTGGGCAAAGTAGATCGCCAGGATGCGCTTGAGGTCGTCATATCCCGCCCGCTGCACTGAAAACCGCTGCTCCCGGATGAGCCGCTCCAGCCGCCCCAGATAGGGGTAGATCTCCCGTTCCCCGATGTTGCGGGGGCGGACAAGCAGGACAAACTCCCTCGCGGTGGCGGCGCGGCTCTGGATCTCGTCCAGATGGCGCATGTCCTGCTCCAGCAGCTGGCGGATGGCGGGGGACTCCTCCTGCTCGATCCGCCCGGTCAGATACCGCTTGTTGTGTTCAAAGCTCTCGCGGGAGCCGAGGCAGAGCAGCTCCACCTCCGCGAACCCCTTGAGGACATGCATCAGGGCGTTGACCCGCGCTTGCAAGCTCTCCCTGGACAGCACCGAAACATTGGTGGGCTGGATGAGAAAGAGAACAACCTCGTCCCCATGCAGGGTGACGAGGCTGTGTCCGGTGATCTTTTGGATGTTCATGAGCTTGCGGGTGGTCTTATCCCTTCGCTTGCTTTTCCCTTTTCTGAACAGGCCGTTTCTTTTGATGGTGCGTCACCTCCAAGGTATTCCGGCCCCAGCGGTAGGACTGGGGCCACAGGATGAAATAGACGGCAGCCCTGCGGAGAAAATCCAGGATGCAGGCGTCGTCAAAGCGGATAGTTAAAAAGAGATACAGGGCGGCGACGGCGGCAAAGAGGAAGGAGCCGGCGTAGACGAACAGTACCACGCCCAGCACCCCCAGCAGCCCGCCCATCGCCAGATCCCGCAGCCGCCACAGCCCCAGGGTCGGGGCGGCTTTCAGGTTGTCTGGATAGATATAGATAGTTTGTCACCTCCAAACCCTGCATAGATTCTTTGGTCAGATCCGTCATAGCTGCGGTTCCATACAGAATTCCTCCGTCTCCTCCCGCAGAGAGTAAATACAGTGCCGGATCTCCTCGTCATGCACTATACCCCAGCCGTTTTCTTCGATCCATTTGTTGGTCATGGTTTCCAGGGGGTCATCCAGATGGAACAGGAATGCGGCGTCCTCCTCATGGATGCTGTCGGCCAGGTTGTGATAGATAAACTGGGCGGCGGATATTTCTTCCGCCGCCTCGATCAATTGTTCCGATGTAGACGCCATCCACCGCTGTATCAGCTGGTGATAACTTTCCTCCAGTTTATCCTGCAATTCTTTACAGTAATCCATAGGGAGGCCCTCCTTATTCGACATCCTCGCCGCCAACTGGGGAGCTGCTGTTTTCTTCCCATTCCTCACCACCGACCGGGGATCTGCTATTTTCTTCCCATTTTTCGCCACCGACCGGGGAACTGCTTTTCGCCTCCCATTCCTCTACCACCTGCTCAATGAGACCGATGGCGAAGGACTTCAGAGTGATCTTTTGGCCGGTCTGCTGCCGCTGGGCGTCCAGATAGCTCTGGATTCGGTTAAAAAGTTCCTCCGGGATCTGGAATGCAAGGGTTCTGGTGTTGTTGTTCATGCTGCTCTTTCCTTCTTTCTGTTCATAGTATTCGGTCAGAACCCGTTCTACATATTGACTGAGAGTCAGGTTCAGGGCCTCCTGTTCCTTTCGCACCATTTCGTGCAGCGGTATGGGGATTTGCGCGCATAGATTGCGGCGGTTTTCCATTTGATTTCCTCCTTTCTCCGCTTGATCGTAACGAAAGTATACCCCAAAGGGACTGGCAAAGCTATTCACGAAAGCCAACGAAGATATGGAGTGGAAACAGCGCACAACCAACAAAGTTTTATCCGGCTGTCCGCAGCGCTAATTCTATGCCCTGCATGATGTACCCCATACAGGGAACGGCTGCCGAGTTTCCCAACGCGGGCGGAGTCGGACGCGCTGCGGACCGCTGCCAGCGGAAATCCCCCAATCCCGTCAAAGAGGCTGCCCAGTGTCACAGCGACAGGGCCGGTCCCGCCTGCTGGACCGGCGCCATCTGCCGGATGGGGATTCCCAGCCCTTTTGCGAACTGGATTTCCCGCTGCATCCCGGCTGAGATCTCCGGCCCGCACACCCACAGCTCATCGCAGCGGGAGAGCAGCTCCAGCCCTGCCTGTATCCCCATATTCCGCTGGGCGGGATCGCCGTCATCTAAAAACTGTGGGTAAATGAGATGGGGGGGCCACTGGCGTGACCCCCTGTCCCATCGCCTCCAGGCAGCAGCCCCTGGCATTTTCAATATTCTGCTCCACATCCCCCGCAAAGGGGGATGCAATATACACTAATTTCAAATGATCGCCTCCTTTTTACTATTTTGCGGCGGCTGTCACCAGATTACGGGTGAGGTTGACCACCGTCTGGGTGGCGTAGACCGCCGACATGATGTTTGCTCTCGTTGTCGTATCCAGCCCGAATTGCTGCGCAATCCGTGGAATTTCGCTGGAACAGAGCATGAGCCCGCAGCCCAGCAGCATATTGTCATTCCACACCATCAGTCCGGCAATCAGGATGGTGGACTGTAAAAAGGCGGTGAGGCAGAGCCCCGCCACCTGCTTGCACCAGCTGTAAAAGCCATCCATGTATCCCCGCGGGACGCTGAACAGGTACAGGCTGCCCACCGCGATCTGGATGAGCAGGATGCCGCCCCGTTTCAGGTTTGCAAAAAATACCTTGATGACCGAGTAGCCCATGAGGATCAGCAGGAAGATGGCGATAAAGGCCCCATACCCGTTGAGCGCACCCATAGAGGCCCGCGCCATACTGCTGATCCCATCCACATGGGAAACGCCGGTGATCTCGGTGGATAGGCTGCCCTGCAGGGTGATGCAGAGCTTGTACAGCTCCACTGGGACGGTTGAGAACAGGCTCACCGCGAAGAAGCCCCGGATGGCGTTCATCGCCAGCTCCCGGACGCCGCCCGCCCTGCCGGACTGATATTCCACAGCAGCCTCAAACACCGCCACCACCAATCCCACCAGATACAGCGCCCAGGCAAAGTGGGAGAAGAACTCCACCACCGCCCGCACCCAAACGAACTCGAACAGTTCGGTGCCCATGCCGTTCATCATGGTGAAGAACTCCCCGAGGAACTCCACGATCTTGGCATAGATCCAGTCGAAGATCTGCCCCAGCACCAGGTCAGCTACAAAATCCCAAATGAAGATGGGTTATCACCCCCTTTATTTTTTTCTTCTGTTCAAAGGCTTTGCCGGAGTCCGCTACTCAATTCCTGATCCCGGAACACTGCTAAATACCCATCCACCTGACCCGACAGCGTTTCAAAATCGGCAGGGGTGGGCTGGTAAACATACCAGCAAAGCTCGTTCCCATCCTGCCAGAGATGGGGATGGACACCCTCCCGAAAGTTGGGGTTGGCGGTCTTTTTGATCCCCCACACCTCGTCAAACCGCAGGACGGCGGTATCTACAACACCCTCCTTGCGGTTGAGTAGGGAGATTTTCAGAGCGTCAAACTGGCTCTGGATGCTAAGTGAGATAAACTGCGCCTGAACGCGCAGATCTCCGTCCAGCCTGCCGTAGCAGCTGCGGCCAACAAACCTTGCGTCATCGAACAGCGCGTCATGGTCAAAGAGCTTGCGCAGCTCCTTTTCAAAGGTTGTTTTCATCTGTATCATCTCTTTCTATCTGGAGAATAGTTCTATATCTCCAATCCGCCGTAGGACAGCCTGTCTGACAGTTCATCCGCAATACACAAGTCATGCTGGTTTCGGATGAAACCATAGGGCGTTTCCTCGATCTCCAATTCCTCCAATGCATCACTATCAATGGAGGAAAAACCAGCCGCACGGAATTCACACTCCAACTCCGGCTGACGGTAAAACTCATACATATCCATTTTACCGGCCAATTCAGCGGCTTCGTTGAAGTCCATACAGCTTTCAAAATACAGGATCGCCTTGAATTTACCCATTTCGGGGAGTAATTGCTTCTCCTTCATTGCGATAGCCAGATTGTTGACTGCGCTGAACGACTGGAAATGGCTGCCCGGCTCAATCAATGGAATGTCGCTGGTTGCCAAGAGGCCATCCATCATGTTGAGCTGCAGCTCATCCAGCGAATCCACTCCCGCCGTCTGTGCCAGTTTTTCCATCTGCGACTCGCTGGCAGGGCAGTTTACCCAGATCCCTGCTGTAGTATCCCCAGGGTTCTCCCAGTCGTGAAGGAGTTGGATGCGAATATAGGGGTCCTGTTCGCCCAGCCGGATCGAGCGTTCCGACAATTCTTCCCTCTCAAATTTCACTTCGCCTGGGCGAATGCGTTGGACGGCATCGTATGCGTCAGAGACTGTGGGAAGCTCAACTGTTTGGATCTCTTCTGCCAAGAGCTTCCTCTGCTCCTCCGTCATCTGCTGGATCAATTTCCCCAGGCAGTTCAACTCCCGAATGGATGGGGGATGTGCCTCATTTTCAATCACTCCTGCGAGAGTCTCCTGCAATTCATCGGCGGGGACGCCCCTGGGGGCCAC
>NZ_QSBX01000001.1:53952-107194 GCF_003465835.1 Anaerotruncus sp. AF02-27
GGGACTCACCGCTAAATGCCTGTAGTTCCCGCTCCCATAGGGAATTTGGCATGCATCCAGATTCTCCAAAATGCTGTATGGATCATCCGGGTACATTGCCATTGCGCTCTGGCCGCCTTGCTGGTTGACTATAGTCAACCTCATATACCAGTTCAATATCTTCTTTGCCTCCTATTCAAAGCCCTGCCCCATCTAACAGGGGGCATTCTTTTGCCTTTCTCAGACATCATATCCCCAGGATGTTCCAAATATATTGGGGCGCCGTTAGAGAGAAAATAAGCCCTGCGAACAGGATCGCCACCGGCGCCCATTCCATCTGGCCGTGCTTGCGGTAATCCAGATATGCGCTGGCGAGCTTGACAAACAGCAGCACCGCCAGGATCATATCCAGCGCCGGAAAGACCACCGAATTGACCACCGTCTTGATCTGGGTGGCGGCGCTGGTCCAGGTCTGCTCGATGACGCCCGACACATCCCCAGTGGGGGCGGCCAGCGCGGGAATGGCAAGGGAAGCCATCATTCCCACGGTGCAGAGCAACGAAACAATCTTCTTTTTCATCTTCATTCCCTCCATTTTTAACCCATCTGCATCCCAATCACAGGCTCCTGTTCGTACTGGGGTTCCTCCATCCCCGTTTCCATCTGCTGGCTCTGGTGTTGGGCAAGGGCCTGCCGGTACGTCTCCACCGCCTGGTCGGTCATCTGCTGGCGCAGCTCGGCGGAGAGAGGGAAACAGATATCGGTGTACCCATCCCGCCCCTTGTAGCTGGGGAAATTGAGGAACGGGCCGTTTTTACCCTCCATCAGCCTCAGTCCCCGCACCACAAACGCACCGCCCAGATTGACAGAAAGGTTTGCCAGCTTTGTCCCGCCATCCCCAAGAGAGTGGACGCGCATGGTGACCGGCAAAATCACACTGTTATTTTCGGTTTTTATAATCGTCTTTGTCTCGTTCTTTTTCATAGCCTATCGATGCTCCTTCCAACGTATTTTGATGTATTCCTCTGCGTCCACATAGTAGAGGGCGGAGCCATCCTCTTTGCAAAGTTCAATCACATCTGATATGGACAGTGGCCGTCCAATATATCCCTTGGGCAGTGTCCCGACACTGAACAGCTCATAGAGGTCGCCCAGGCTGTCGTATTCCACCATCCCGTCAAAGATGAGGTGGTAATCCAGCCGGTCCGCCCCGCCGTACCGCTCCTCCAGCTGCCGGTAGGGGATGAACTTCCGCTCCGGCGGGGCGCCGGACATCAGCTGGTAAACGCAGACCCTGCCGCCTTTCTTCCTCTGTCCCTCCAGCTCATTTTTGAGGGTGTCCGCAATCCCATCCAACCAGCGGATGGCGACGCCGGCAAGGGTCAGCTCCTTGCCGGCGCTGCAGCCCATGAAGTCGCTGTCCAGCACAGCCGACCTCCCCTCAAAATAGCCGATGGGGATGCTGCCTTGATAGATCAGCTTCTTCTCTATGGCGATCTCCTCCTTTGTATTCATAGTTGTTTTTGGCCGGGTTATAGACGAGTCCATAGTCCGCGGCCCTCGCCCCCAGGATGTCCAGCGATTTCTCAATCGCCGCCCTGGTCGCCGGGGTTGGGATGAACTCGATGAGGGCAGCCCCGTCTTTATACTGGACCGCCCCCACATTGCTCCCCACATCCTCGCTGGCCCAGAGGTAATCGAGATACAGGTCTTTAAACACCAGCGAGAGCTTGCGGACCAGCTCCCGCACATCGCTGTCCTCGGTGTCGAAGCGGATGGTTTCTCCGCCGTCGTACCGCTTGGTCCATCGCTCTGGGCGCAGGGCGTTTTGCGAGGTGCCCCAGTTTTGCTGACACCAGCCGCGGGAGCAGTTCTCCTCGCCATACTGCCGCAGCAGCTCCTGATTGGTGGGCTGTCGGTAGACCCAGGGCGGCATGGGGGTGATCCGGCCAAAGTCGATGGACCCCCGGCCATACCTCCGGTCTGCGATGAAATCCAAAAGGGCTGCGGCTTTCGCACCGCCGCCCTGGATATGGAGGATGTTTTGAATGGTTGGCATATCCACTCCTCCTCTGCCTAAAATAAGATAATTTTATAGGTTGTATTTATCCTATATTTTGAGTATACTATTCTTGAGGTGATAACCATGATGATCAATACCAACGCTTTGGTCGCTATGACCGAGGCGAACCAGAATTTTTCCAAGGTCGCACGGCTGGTTGACGAACAGGGCGCGGCAGTGATCCTCAAGAACAACAAACCGCGCTATGCTGTGGTGGATTTTTCGGAATATGACAGCTTTCAGGAGTACCGCCGCTCCCTCATCGGCAAAACCGCGGATACACTCATTGCGGAAAACCTGGAGGCATTTCAGGAGCTTGCTGAGTAGCCGCCTTTCTGGAAACAATGCTTTACGGTTATGAATATAGGATACAACAGGCAGCGGCGGGATTTTTCCCGCCGCTGCTTTATGCATAACAAAAAGCGGCCTGCTGAGAGGCCGCTTTCTGATTGGGTTTTGTTTATTTTTCTTCCTCTGGGCTGTACCGATTCAGTTCGGCTTCGATGTTGCGCCCGCCGTACATCACCCGAACGATGCTCACAACCTGCCGGTCATGATCTGGGAGATAAAAGACAACAAAATTGTCCACTGGCATCATGCGCAGCCCTCGGCTGTACCAAGGCTCTTTCCCATATCTGCGAAACCGCTCCGGCAGTTGCTCCAGAGAGAGGATGCCCTTTTCCAGCCTTGAAAGCTGCCCGGAGGCATTCTGCAACGATTTCAGCTCATATGCGATGTACGCAAACACACCTTGCAGATCCCGTACAGCCTGTTCCGAGATCTCTACCGCATAGCGCATCATAGCCCGCAGTCCCTCCGAATTTCATCAAAGGCCGCGCGTGCAGGTCTGGTTCGGCCAGCAGCGATATCTGCATAACCCTTTTCCAATTCCTCGTGGAGTTGTTCTTCACCCAGTTTGCTCAGATCCAGCAGAGAAGCTGCTGGGAGCTTCACCTCAAAGGGAATCCCACGCTGCAAAATAATTTGCTTATAGAACATATTGATCGCGTTGGACACTGGGATGCCAAGTGCGGACAGGATGCTTTCCGCCTGTTCCTTTACTTCAGGCTCAATGCGTGCATAAAGATTGGCTGTTCTCGCCATGTTCATCGCCCCTTTCTATCTTTATTATATCCATTTGTCCGCACATTAGCAATACATATTTGGAAATTTATCAACTTAAACCCCTGTCTTAGGCAGATTCCCCCGGTCCTTGTTCCAGACCACCGTGATCCAGCTGTCCTTTCCAATCACCCATTCCCCGCCGATCCTGCCGCCCGCGTCGGTGCGGTTGACAATGCGATAGCCATCCTTGAGATTGGCAAGGGTGGTCACAAAGATGGTGGGGCCCGTTTCCTCACAGAAGCCCGGCTGCACGGTCCCAAAATTGAAGCGGAACTCGGTGACATACTCGTCCGCCGCCAGCTTCAGATTCTCCCTGCCGCAATCCAGGGTGTAGCTCACCTTGCTGGATAGGCCGTCCTCCAGTGTGCGCCAGCTGTTTTTGCGGTTAGTCTTGTACTCTATCGAGTAGGTGAGCCGCTCCGACCAAGTGCCGGTGACGATCTTGCCCAGCCGCACTTCATCGGGGAGCATATCCCGCCAGTAAAACTCCTTCAGCGCCACGTTGGAATGGTTTTTGATTTGGGAGAACGAATAGGACATGACGTCCCCAGCCAACACTTCCATGTTGCCGCGCTTTTCCACCGTCACATTCACATCGGCGGGCTGGTTCTGTACCTCGAACCGGACCAGATCGTTGTGGATTTTCAGGGTCGCATAGAATACCTTTTCATCCCGCAGGTAGTATTCCGGGCTGGCGGTCTCTTTAATGGCGTAGGTCGCCAGCGGCAGAGGCCTGCTGGTGGCAACGCCTCTGGAATCGGTGGTGATGGTATCCACCACCTCCAGCTTGTCGTTGTAGATGGTAAACTCCGCCCCTTCCAGCAGCGCCCCCGCCTTGTCCTTGGTGATGGGGTTGTCCGCTGCGGCTTTCTTGACGATCTGGATCTGTCCGCGCATAGGCTGGTTTTCGATGGTCAGCTCGGTGGTTTCCCCAGACTTTACCTCGATGGTTCGGATGGTGGGGTCCACCACATAGCCGTCGCACTTTACCTCTTTGAGCTTGTATTTTCCCTCTGCCAGCTCCCGCGGGAACTCAATCACGCCGTTCTGGTCGGTGGTAAATTCCCCCAGCAGATTGTTTTTGGCGTCATAGAGGTTGAACACCGCGCCATAGATGGGTTTCCTGGTTTCGCTGTCGATTTTGGTGAGCCGCAGGGTGGAGAGCGGCTTGTTGAGCAGCTCCACCGTGCTGATCTTGCCCCACTGGAGCGTCACCTCATGGACGGTTTCATCCAGCTGGTACCCCGGCAGGGTCTCCACCTCCTGCAGATAGAGGGTCTCTCCGCCATCGATGCCGGAAAGCAGGATCTCGCCCAGCCTATTGGTGCTGTAGGTCCCTACTTCCCGGTGGAATTTATCATAGACGCGGATCTTGACGCCCTCCAGCGGCTGCTTGGTTTCCGCGTCCAGCTTCACAATCTTGAGGGTGGGCCAGGGCTGGTTGTGCCATTCCATAACGTTCAGCTTGCCGGATTCCAGTTTCATGGTCTTTGGAGTGGGGTCGGGCTTGTAGCCGTCCACTGGCTTGATCTCGGTCACCCGCACCCAGATTTCCTCCTGATCCGGCAGGTTGATGACGCCCGCATCGTCGGTATAAAAGGTGCCAATGGCGCGGCCGTCGATCTCCTCGATGTAGAAGCCCACATCGGGGATGGGTTCGCCGGTGACGCTGTCCACCTTACGGATCTGCAGCCCCGTGCGGGGCTTGTTGAGGAACTCCACAACAGCGGGCGCCTCATACTTCAGCTCGATGAGTTTGGTTTCACCGCTGGCGATATAGGCGGGATTTGCACGTACCTCCTTGATGAGATACCAGCCGGGAACGACGTCATTCCCCGTGACCGTCGCCATGCCGTTTTCCCCGGTGGTGAATTCGCCCACCAGCCGACCGTCCGAGTGGGTGACAAGGAAGGTGGTGTCCGGGATGGGATCGCCGGTAATGGAGTCCCTTTTCTCAATTAAAATTGGGTGTTCTGGGATATTTTTCAGCTTGAGGACAGGGTTCTCGTTTTCATCCAATTTGATCTCATGAACAGTGTCATCCAGAAAGTAGCCGGGTAAGGTTCGGATCTCCTTGACCAGATAGATTTCACCCGGCTCCAGCGGCTCAACGGTAATTTTCCCTCCCGCGCTGGTGGTGAACTGTCCGAGGGATTTCCCATTCTTGATGGAAACCTCGAACACAACGCCATCCAGCGGCTGCAGGGTCATGCTGTCTACCTTCTCGATGGTGAGGGTGGACTTTTTGTCATTGGGGATATCGACCACCTTGTGTTCTCCCTTGGCAACCGTCACATCATAGGTGGTTTTTTCGCCCATGACATACCCATCCGGGGCGGACAGCTCCTCGATGATCAGCGCGCCCTCGTATGGAAGCGAGATGCGGATCTCGCCGTTTCGGTCGGTGGTCTGGGTCCAGACCTGGGCGGAAACATGGGGATCGGCATAGCGGATGCGGAAGGACGCCCCCTGCAGCGCCACCGCTTTCTTCCCAGTCTCATATTTATAAATCGTCAGCGAACAGGGCATGGCCGTATTCACAAAGGTCATGGTGGTTTCCCGGTCGCCCTCAATAAAGTCGGCAAATTCCTCCACCTGTGGGTCGCTCTCGGTTTCTGCGCTGGAGGAGGATTCCGATTCGGCTACCACATCGCCGCTGTCAATCTCGATGACGGTGGAGCTGGTGGTCTCGGTGACAATGGTCACTGTCCAGGTCTCCACATGGGTGACGCGGGTGTAGGTGGGGGCCACCACCGCCGTCTGCGGGGTGGGGTCCATCTCATAGCCGTGGGGAGCGCGCACCTCGGTGACCGTCACGGTCGCCGGGTCATGGTTGTCCTTGGGATGGGTCCAGGTAAAGAGGCGGGCGCCGTTATCCACCTCCCAGTTCTCCACCGTGGTGTGGGAGCCGTCCGAAAAGGCCACATCGATGTCAAACAGCGCCCCATCCAGGCTCTTTTCATCCTGGTCATGCTTGCGGATGGTGATCTGCCCGATGGCGTCGCTGTATTCGTAGGTCTTGCGGTTTCGGACCTCGGTTTCGGTCTGGGTGTCGGTCGTTACCTCGATGCGGTATTTGTCCGAAGGGTATTCTTCCTCGGTGGGAGGCTTTTCCGGAAGATCAGGCTTTTCCTCTGTATTGTAGGTGATGAGGTCCTGGGTACCGCCCGTCCAGGAGATATAGTTGTATTTGAGGCTGCTGGCGTCCGCTTTGCCGTTAAAGATCTTGTCCGCAGAGCCCGCGCCGGGGCAGTCCCCCCAGCTGACAACTGTCGTACCCATGAGATGGGCCCAGATGGCAGCCTGGGCCGCCGCGTAGTCGGCGTTGCTCTTTCCCGACTTGTCGTAGTTGGCGAGGATCTGCTTGATAACAGGATCGTTCCCCTCGCCCGACTGGGTATAGCTGCCGGTAGGGACTTCGCCGTTCCATTCGCCGCAGAACGCGATCTCCCCGTCCAGGTAAATCTTCGGCATGGGGCTGCCCAGCCACGCGCCGTTGGCAAATTGGATGCCGTTTTCCGAGCCAGCCGTCCATGTGATCATGGAATAGGTCGGGGATGTGGAAGCAGCTTTTGCCGCGGCCCTAATCCGGGGCTGGGGCTTCTGGGAGGCTTCCAGTGCTGCCTGCTGGTACTGCTGGAGCCAGTGGACCGGTGCGTCGCCCTCGGGGGGTTCCTCCGGGGGCGTTTTCTCATCCGACTCTCCGATGGTGAGATCGGCGGGGGATTCTTCTGGATTTCCTTCCACCTCCTGCGGCGGCTCTGTGCCGGGGTCTGCGTCCTCCACTGGCGGTTCCTCGGTGGGAGGAGCGGCGTCCGGCCCGGTGGAGGGATCGGGTGTGGGGCCAGGCTCCTCCGTCAACCCCGGGTCAGGAGGTGTTTCCACCCCGCTGTCCGAAACCTGCTGGGGGCAAGCATGCCGCCGGTATCGACGGCCGCCGCCAACGCCTGTACCGGGATAACGCCCAGCAGCATGACAACGGTGAGGATCATGCAAAGTATTCGATTCGTCTTGTTTCGCATATCACATTCCCTTTCAAAAAATCAAGCCGCTCTGCAAAGCAGAGCGGCTCTTTGGTCTATGTGGCTGTTTTTCTTTTATGGGGCGAAGACCTGCACCCAGTAGGTGCTGCCGTCATCAGCCTGATAGTATCCCACTCCGATGGAGGAGTACCAATCGAGCAGGATGTTTTCCCGGTGTCCTTCGGAACTCATCCAGGAGGACACCTGTTTTTCCGGCGTGGCCTTTGCTCCTACGTTTTCGCCGCAGCCCAGATGGACCACTCTCGACCCGTCTGGGCGCTCATGGCTGTATTTGTAGGACACCTCCTCTGCGCGGATCATTGCCAGCTCCATGAGAGCTTCATCTGTAATCAGCGGGCCGAGACCATTCTTTTCCCTCTCTGCATTGGTGCGGCGGATAACCTCCAACGCGAGGGCTTCGGCGTCAGGTTGTTCCGGCTCTGCTGCCGGGGGTGCGGCCTCGATGACCGGCTCTTTCTCCTCTGGCGGCCCCAGTTTGGGCGGCTGCGGTTTCACCGGCTCTGTTTCTTGGACAATGCTACCCTCACCTGTCCGCACAGTGCCGTTTATTTGCCGGTACTCATTGAAGGCTTCCGCCAGCCAGGTTTCCCACTGGATGCTGCCGGTGGGATGCTGTTTTACAAGCTCCATCACTGTCCGGTTGGGGATGCTCCCCAGCACAGAACCATCCTCTGCGTAGAGGTACCAGGTGGTGATGGGCCAGTCTTTTCCTCCCGCGAAGACGGCGGGGGTATCCCAGTCATTGACAGCGACCTGATATCCCTCCAGCTCAGAGGATGACGCATAGGCGGTGACGGCGCAGACCAGCAGCGTGGCGGCAATGAGCATTGCTCTTAGAAATTTTTTCATGGTGGATAACCTCCTTTTGCCACAAAGGATACCAGCAAAAGCAAGGGAAAGCTATTCATCAAACCCAACAAGAAAGAGGGGTCAAACTTCGACCGCCTGCACCATCAGGCGCAGATTGGGTTTGCCGGTGATGCAGGTGATGAGGGTAATCCGGTTATCCTCGGTGCGCATCAGGTAGTCCCAGTTGTCCTGTGGGATCTCTTTGACCTCGGAAACGGTATAGCTGCGTTCCCCGAGGGCAGTTTTGTAGGTGATCCGGTCGCCCTCCTTCAGCAGATGAAGCTGGCCGAAATAGGCGATTGCTCCTTCCGGGACCACATTGTGGCTGCTGAGTCCGATGTTCCCGTCCCAGGCGGATGTGATGGCGAAGTGAGCCACTCCACGGGTCATTCCCTCCAATTCACCGCCGTCCTCCGTCTCATACACCGGGGCGGTGAGGGAGATTTTCGGGATGGACAGCGTCCCGATGGAGCCGTCCGCCAGCGCGGTTTCGCTGGGCAGGGTGTAGTCCTCCGCCGAGAGGGGGATACTCTCCGTCCATACCTGTTCGGGGTCGGCAGCAGCAGCCTGTTCCAAAAGCTTCAGCGCATTCTGGGCGGCGGTCTGCTCCTCCTTGCCGGAGGGCTGGATCACCACAATCCCATCCTCCGAGGTATATGCCCGGTTGACCTCCATATCAAAGGTCACCTCCTGCTCCACAGGCGGCTGGGCGATGGTCTGGGGAAGAGGCCGGAAGGTCTGGTGGGCATGCCATGCTGCTGCGGCGATGACAACCGCCGCAATGGGCAACCCAATGAGAAACCATCTGCCGCTGCTGTTCCAAAGATCCTTAAGCTTCTGTTTCATCGGTCATCCTCCTCCAATCCCCGGTCCATCTCATAGAGCAGATCTGGGGTGTCCATCGGCGGGCGGCCCGCGTAGGGGTCATTTCGGACCGGTTCCCGGACGCTCTCTTTTCTCTTTTGCAAGATCCATCTGACGCCAAACCAGCCGCCAGCCAGCAGCCCTGTTCCCAGCAAAATTCCCAGGATCGGCAGCAGGATTCTGTTCATATCGAAATTCCCCGCCTCTGCTGGGATTTCCTCATATACGATGCTGATCATTTGGTCGCCGGACTCGGTCTTGGTCACCTCGCCGCTGTAGGAAGCAGCTGCAAGATATGCGCTGGCTTTGCTGCCCCAGCCGGTGCCGGTATAGGTGGCGGTGGCGGAAAAGAGGGACGGGACCTCGCTGTTCTCGGCGGCGCTTGCCATAGGCGTCCACTGGACGTCCGCCAGCTGCAGGGTGACGCCGTTCTTCTGTGAAGTCTTGGGGATGTAATAGGGGTCGTTGCGGTCCAGCCCGGAAAACTCCCGCACATCCTTGAGGGTGTACGCATACCCCTCGGTATCGGTCGCCTTGGCCTTGATGGACTCCGGTTCCAGGGTCAGCGTCCCCGCAAACCCGTCCTGGCTGTAGGGGATGGAGGCGGTGAACAGCGCCAGCAGTTCTTCCTCGTCATCCGTTTCAGAGGGCATGGAGACGGTTTCTGTTACCGTTTTGCTTTCGGATTCCCCGGCCAGCTCCCGGCACAGGATGTCCGACACCTGATATTTGATCCCCCGGCGGGTCAGCCCCTCCTCGATGAGCGCCGCGGGGTCTGTACCCTGCGGCACAAGGAAGGTCTTAACCAGCAGGCGGGTTCCGCCATCTTCGGCGGTCTGGATTTCGATAGGGTAGAAGCTCCCCACCCTGTAGTTTGTTTTCTGCTCTGTTTCCTGCTCATTCTCCTCGTCCTCCCTGGGGGTGATGTCGGTGATGGTGATGCTGGTCCCATTCTCATCCGCGCCGATGACCGTCTGCGGCGGCTGCTCTGCAAACGCTGTGACGCTCATGGACAAAACCAGCAGACAGGCCAGCAAAAGCATCCTGATCCTTCTCATTTGTAAAATTCCTCCTTTCAAAGTGAACGCAGGGGCAAGTGTTTTTTTGCAGGGGGTAAGATCATCCCTCATAGACGATATCCCCCTTGATGAGCAGCTCGTCCAGTTCCCCCAGGCAGAGTCCTGTGTCCAGGAACATGTCCAGTACCTCCGGGGGCACATCCCGCAGGTCGTACTGGTGGTCCGCCTGGACGATGGTGACGCTGTTCTCCTCCTCGTTCACATAGGCGCAGAGCTTGGCACCCTCATCGATGCCGGCCTCCTCCCGCAAAAAGTCGGGCAGACCGATTTCCTCCTCCAGTTCTTCAAAGGGGCACACCTGCGCGCAGTCATGGCAGAAGCCGCAGGTTTTCGCCAGCTGGACGTTCAGCTCCACCGACAACTCATGGAGCCGCCTTGCGGCGCGGATCAGCTCCATCCCAGTCATCCGGCGCTTGAGGACCACAATAACATCATCAAGCACATGGGTTTCCGCTTCGGCGTTCTCGGGGAACCCGGCAGTCTTTAGTTCGGCGGGCAGGATACGCAACCCCTTGGCAGTCGCTTGTCTCAGAAATTTCATTGTAAAAACACTCCTTTAAATAATCTTCAATGGCTTTTCGGGGATATGGGTCAGACGCATCCCGCCAAATTCCAGCGGGCTGTCGAACAAGGTCACCTGCCACGCAAAGGGCCTTGGGTCGTAGTTGGTCATGAGCAGTTCTTCATAGACCGCTCCGGCCTGTTGAGCCATAGTGTTCTGACGGGTGAAGGACAGCTGGTAAAAGTCGCTGTAAAGCCTGCGGATCTCCTCACAGTCGTTGTAGGAGACGATGACATAGCCCTTGCATTCCCTGATGGCATCGTGCAGCCGGACATGGTCCTCTGCGGAAAACGCAGCGTCGTAATATTGCTCCGCGTCATAGTAGGGCGGGTCGCAGTAAATCAGCCCATCCGGGCGGTCCCTGTCCAGAATCAGCTTCACCGCGTCCTTGTTTTCAATGACTGCATCCTCCAGCCGTTTTGCTGCCTCCGCCAGCCGTTCCATCGCGTCCTTCAACTTCAGGGGCTTGATGCCGAAGGAATTGGTGGTGCCGCTGAAGCTGCCCCACACCCGCTTGAAATAAGCCGCCGCCCGGCAGGCGTCATAGAGCTGCGCCCTCTCCCGCAGGATGGGGGCGAGGGCCGCCGCCTGTTCTTCTGTGAAGCAGTCCCGGTCCTCCAGCACCGCCAGCTCCGCCTCGATATTTTCGAAGAACACCGCCCTGTGTTCCAGAAAGCTTTTGTACCACTCGAACTCCTCCCTGGAATGGAGGGGAAAGAACTGTAATTCCCGCAGCAGGGCGTTGCTCCGCTCCTTGACGCAGCAGAACAGGTTGACCAGCTCCACATTGGAATCGTTGTAGATGTCCAGACGGCCCGGGCGGGGCTTCATACTCAGCAGCACCGCCCCACTGCCGCCGAAGGGTTCCACATATTGGCTCAACTTCTCCGGCATGATCCGGCGGATGCAGGGGATGAGCTTCTCTTTGCTCCCCACCCAGGGGAAGAAGGGGCGGGCCATTTACAGCTCCCCCTGTCCAAAGGCGTCCAGCGACCCTTCCAGACCGGCGATGGCGGCCTCCAGCCCGTTTGCCATCACCCGCAGCTGGACAATGGTACTATACACCTCACCCGCAGTGACCGCATAAAAATACCCGTCCCGGCTGCTCCCGATGGGGACGCCCCTGCGCCGCATCCGGTTGACCAACTTGCGCAGCTCCTTGCCGCTGATCCCGACCGCACTCTCAATTCCCTCGCTTCTTTTGGTGTGCGCTTTGCCCTTGCAGAACTGTTTGAGATACTGCAGCAGCTTTTCTTCGTTCATCTTTTCCTCCTGTTCCGGGGTGTTTTCCCGAAAAAGGGCACAAAAAAGAAGGGGCCGCATCCCCCTTTCGGGAAAACGGCCCCTGTGTTATTCTATATTTGATATAGCCTGCCTTATTCCATGTTCATACCCATCTCCTCCTGATATTCATAGTTTTGTGTTTCTTCATTGAAGACCAGGTCATAGGAATCCGCTGTGCAGTTCATGATATCGAACGCCATTTCATATGCCTCCTTGGAATGCGTGCCCGGGATATCTTCATAGATGGTTTCCCCTCCGAGGAAATCTACCCTTCCCACGTTAGCACCTACATCCTCATCCGCGTATTCATATTGGAATTCGACGTCGGGGAAACGGCTGGAGAGTGCAGCCATCAGTTCAGGCACCCCATCCCATACGGTGAGATAGGTCAGGACATTATCCCGAGAGGGGATACCGATATAGTCATATCCGTAGGCATTCCATTTCGTCCCCCAGTTTTTGTTGCACCACTGATACCAGTCGATGCTGCCGTATTGAATAAATTGTCCACCGCTGTCTTGCTCAGCGCCAGCATTTCATCGAGTGGGCAATATTGGGTAACCTTAGATAATTCCTCTGGGCTCATCTCACACTGGAATTTGTAAAATGTGTCACTGCCATTAATCCGATCCCGCAGTTCAAGCAGCTGATGGTACTCCATCTTTTCACAGCCCATATTCGGGCTATGTGGATTCAAGGCGGTAAGATAAACAGATATGGCCCTGTCGGTTTTACTTCCGATTTCAATATTCAGGGATTCCGGCATGGGGATCAGTTTATTGAAGTCAATGCTGCCGCGTCCGATGGAATCGCTTTGGGTGGCGTTAAGGATTTTCTCCAGCTGTTCTCCTTCCGCTCGGATGGTCAGTCGGTTTGTAATGTGATTTGGCAATTTCTTTTCCCCCAATCATTAAATCTATCTTAACCAAGCTGCAATCCTTCTACCTGCTGTTCCTTTCCAAAGCACGGCAACGATTCACGGTCTTTCCTGCGGATCGCTCCATAATCGGTCAGGGAGGCATGATCGCGCTTCAGCAGCTCTATCCCAGCCTGATAGCCCTGCCCTGTGTCAAAGAGTATGGCAGGCAGATCCGGGTTTTTCTCCTGCAGGGCGATCCTTGCATAGTCCCAGGGCTGCGCGGCGTCGGGGAGCAGTTCGTATTGTTCTGTTTCCTCCAGCAGTTTTACCGCATCCTGCAGGCAGCCGCACCCACTGGCCTGCAGCAGCGCCTTGTAGCGTGTAAACTCCTCCGTTCCCCACACCCTTTCTTTTTGTTCCAGCTGATACGCAAAATTGTTTGCTGATTCAAAATCACCGCTCTCAATGGCGTCGTTGATCCATTCCCTTGCGGCGGGAATCAGGCAGTCGGTACAGGTAAAAGCGCATTCATCCAGATCTGCGCCATCCACCTCTTCGATTGCCTTACTGATGGCGGATTCATTAGCCGGCAGGTCAAGAACGGCGGCCAGATGATTGTCATAGGCCGGGGTATTGAAAAACCCCTTTCGCACCTCCAATACCACCGGCATGCCGGAACGGGTGAAATATGCCATTTGACCGGGGACATACACCTCCTCCCATTCGCTGCCGTCCGGTTCGGCGTAGCCGTATGATGTGAACACGCCGCCGTTCTTCTCCAGATGGCGTTCCCCCAGCAGCTCCAGCAGCCGTTGCTGAAACCCGCTGCCTGCCTCTGCTTCGTCCAGCAGGGCGGCTGCCGCATCCGACAACATTTCTTCCTCATATAAAAGGGCGCCCAAGTCCTTTGCGCTGTGGACATGGGGCGCTATATGGCAGGTGCTGGTGTTGAAGGTGAGATTGATGAGCCTCTGTAGTGGGATGGGACTGGGACGGTTACTGTGTTCCATTTGCAGCAATGCCTCAAAGCCGCCCTCCTGATCTGTTGCCAGCATGGAAAGGCGCTGGGCGAAGAGATTGAGTTCATACAGATTGTGGGGTTCTCCAATATCCGCTTGGGAAATTTTCTTTCTTCGAATATCCAGCAGATAGATTTCACAGGAGCGGCCATCCCTGATCCGGGCCTTTTCCTGTGCGTCATGAAACTCCGCCCAGCTTGCGGGCAGCTCAAGCACGATGGCCGTTTCATATCCTCTTGACCCGCCGTTGCTGATCTCCACTTCAAATTCCTTTTCTCTGTTCAATGCCTTCCTCCTCCTTTTTTCAGGTCATCTGCAGCCTCATCGAGTTATCCTGCTCCGTCGAGAACAGCTCCGCCTCGGTCTTGATCTCTCAGTTTTCGCTGTTCCACAGGTGGACATACAGTTCCCCCTCATTGATATGAATCTCACGCTGCTCGAAATTCTCTCCCCAGCCGTCTGCCGCCTGTCCGATGATATACTCTTTCAGAATATCCAACTCCTTGGGGAGAGGGTTCCAACTACGCGGCATTCCGCCCCCCAAAAGTTGTCGGTTTCTTGATTCGACGGTAAAGACAGTGGATTTCACTTTATCATCCACACTGTTGTTTTCACCATACCAATGCATGAGGCCCCGTTCTGTTTCTTCCGGGGTACGATATTTCACCAGGGACGCAAGGATTTCGTTTTCGTAGGGCAGCAGATCCCTGCCGTCCAGTTCGGTGGGTTCGTCCTCCCAATCGCCCCATTCGTTTCTGCTGTAAAGCTCGGCGGTGAGGGGCATATACAGCTTCATAGTGGTGGGTTCCGAAGGCAGGACGGTGAAGCGTCCTCTCCGACCACCAGCCCCAATGTGCGCCCATTGTCCCACCGGCAGTGAAAGGTCCCCGCATTGTCTATGGCCTGTAGGGTCCCCATCGTTCCTGGCTCCACCGGGTGGTATGGGTCTTTTATCTCCCGCAGTTTGATGCGGGTCCCAACGGGATACTGCTCCCGCAGAAACGTCAGCCTTTCCTTTGAGATATTCATCTCACACCCCCCAATTCAATTTTCTCATTCTGGTCATCCTCGTTTTCTTGGAGATCCTCCTCGTCACCCAGCAAGTCCGTGAGATCGTCCAAGCCCAAGGGCGGCTCTGCGAAGTGGATCGTATCGGACTCCAGATCGTCCTTCAGAGCGCGCAGCCCATTCTCGGCTTCCCCTATGGGGAAATACATCCATTTCCCCACCAGATCAAAGATATAGCTATATTCCACACCATCGGTTTCCCAATCGTCCAGCTCCCTATTGGATTGGAAAGCTTGAATTTCTTGGGATGGAAGATATCGTTTCAGAGACTAATCGGGATTATGTCGGCATTGTAGTGAGATATATAAGAGTGCGGAGTTGATGTGATGCTACCACTTGATTTGGAATTAAAACTCTTATCGGGTGAATCTGTTGTAATAAATCAAATCCCAATATATCCAGTTAGTTTAAAACAAATTGTTGAATATGGTTATACGGATTTTATGCACGCACTCAACTTTTTTACTATCCCAAGAGAAAGTTTGTTAGAGATGTTTGAGAAAAGCGTTTCGTCCAAATTTGATGAGATTAATAATGAAATCTATTTTTACCTGATTCTCATTTTAATTAATCAGAATGATTTTTTCAGAAAACTTTTTTGGGATATTTGGTCTATGATTTGCAAATGTGAATTTGGTTTTAAACATTATGGACTAGATCTAATTGGACAGCCTACAATCTATGCAAGCGGAAATGGTACTGTTTTGTCTTGTGGATGTGATAACATCCTTGGAAATGTAATTGTAATTAAGTATGAAAAGGTGTTTAATCACAAAACAGGAAAAGTCTTTGATGTAACTGTGCGCTACAATCACCTGGCAAGCCTCAAAGTACGTTCCGGGCAAAAAGTGGATAAGGATACCGTTTTAGGTGTTATGGGCAATACAGGGCGCTACAGCACTGGTGTGCACCTTCATATTGAGGTCGATACCGACGTAAGGGAGCAATATGCCTGCTGGACTCCTACTCTATCTGGCAATAGCAATATCCTGAAAGCCGGGAGTGATTCTACGATCAACCCTGCTGAAGTGCTGCATGTGAAAACCTCGACCCCGGATCGACAGACTGTAAGGCGATTGAACGACGGTTATTCAACCAGTGCTGACGTTGATATGGTGAAAATTCAATAATAGGAGGTTCTTATGGAATATATTAAATTTGTAGTGGAAAATTGGACAATGCTTGTTGCATTTATTTGTGTTATTATTTTAGCTGCTCAACGTATTTGGGAGTTTATCGCCCTACCCACAGAAAAAAAGAAAGCTGAGATTAAAAATCGTCTGCTTGAGTGGGTGCGTGAAGCTGGAGCAGATCTTGGCAGTGAAACCGGGAAATTTAAATTAGCTAAAGTTTATGACAAGTTCTGTGCTCAATATCCAGAAACTAAGAAATGGTTTACTTTGGAGCAGTTTGACGAGCTTGTCAATGAGGCGTTAAAAGAAATGCAAAAGACGTTTGAAAATGATAAAGTTAAAGCAAACGCTCTGGGTGCTGATAAATAAATAGATATAGGGAAGACCAGATTTTGTTCTGGTCTTCCCCATTTTTTACGAATCGATATAGCGAACCTTATGCGACATATGTAAAAAAATACGATGTTCCTTATTGCTGTAAAAGCACCTTACAAACACCCGCTCGATATTTTGGGCGGCGAATAAAAGACGATTTTAAATCTGATTTTATAATTTTACTGACGGATTTCCTTTTTATGTTTGGATTAAACCCTAAAGATGCCTTCGAAATGTATACGTCGGCAATGAGAGCTAATCCTCTAAGAAATATTGAGTAAATATAAATAGGGTAGTTGAGATCAATTCTCTTCTACCCTATTTATAGCAAACTCGAAAAGTCATGGCTTTAATCTGTGGCTATTATCACTGCGATTTTTGAGTACTCAAACTCTATGGAGTAATTTGACCATTGCATAACCTCCCAGCCAAGAGAACGCGCAGTCGAGATCACCATATCGTTATATGCACCGGACGGAGCCCGGAAGAGATGCAGCTTCTGCCCAGTCGTTTCCTCAATGATCCGTTTTGAATCGTCAAGCTCCTTTACGATCTCCTCCCGGCCAAGCTTCGTCATATCGGGATGGGTATTGGAATGGCTTCCAAACTCATGCCCGGCCGCGGACAGTTTTTGGGCTACTTCCGGATATTTTTTGCACCAGTCGCCCACCAGGAAAAATGTCGCTTTGATTTTGCGTTCGCCAAGTAACCCGATCAGCTTGTCGATGCCGCTATCGTCCCAGGCACAGTTGATCCCGAGCGCCGCGACTTTTTCTGTGGTATCCACTGAATAAACCGGCAGTTCCCGTTTCGCGGCGGAGGTATGCATCGCACGGCCCGCCACACCGAGCAGCAGCAGAACTCCCAGCAGAATGCACCCCGCCGCCAAAAGGACTGCCCTTCGCGAATATACCCTGTACATACGATCACCTCATGGTATCTATATGCGCGGATACCCCCATTCAGACGGCCGGATTGTCAATCTTCCGCTTGGCTCCACCCCATACTTCTTTTCACTGCCCGATGCCAACCGGCAAGCAGATGCTCCCGGTCGGAAGCCGTCTGTTTGGGTTCAAAAACCGAGTCGCAGTTCCACAGCTTTTTGAGCTCTTGCACATCTTTCCAAACTCCTGTTGCCAAGCCAGCCAGATACGCGGCACCCAAGGCCGTGGTTTCCCGTATCATAGGACGGCGGACGTTGCAGCCCAAAATGTCCGCCTGAAAGCCCATTAAAAACTGGTCTCTGCTGGCGCCGCCATCCACTTTAAGCTCAGCTAGATTATTTCCCGTATCGCATTCCATAGCACGGATCAGGTCGTACACTTGGTATGCGATTGATTCCTGCGCCGCCCGGATAATATGCTCTCTGCGCGTGCCACGGGTGATTCCAATAATACAACCACGTGCGTACATATCCCAATAAGGGGCTCCAAGGCCTGTAAAAGCAGGTACCAAATAAACGCCGCCCGTATCTTCCACCTTCTGCGCATAGTACTGCGCATCCTTTGCTTCGCTCAGGAAACGCAACTCATCGCGTAGCCACTGAATGACCGCCCCGCCTACAAACACGCTACCTTCCAACGCATATTGTACCTTGCCATTCAATCCAACCGCGATCGTCGTCACCAGACCGTTTTTGCTTTCAATAGGCGTCTCTCCGGTATTCATTAGCAGAAAACAGCCGGTTCCATAGGTATTTTTTGCTTCTCCGTTTGAAAAGCAACACTGACCAAACAGAGCTGCCTGTTGATCTCCGGCAATGCCAGCTATCGGGATCTGTCTCCCCTGCACCATGACATGTCCGTATATTTCGCTGGAGTTATGCACCTGCGGCAACATCTGGCGGGGGATTTCCAAGGCATCCAAAAGGTTTTGATCCCAGTCCAGCGTATGGATGTTAAAAAGCATCGTGCGGGAGGCATTGGTATAATCGGTTGCATGCACCTTTCCATTAGTTAGCTTCCAGACAAGCCAGCTATCTACCGTGCCAAAAAGGATTTTTCCCTGCCGCGCGCGTTCCTTTATCCCCACAACATGATCCAGTATCCATTTGATCTTTGTCGCCGAAAAATAGGCATCTGGAATCAGACCCGTGGCCTTTTTAATATACTCCCCAAGGCCCTGTTTCACCAGTTGATCCACAATGGGGGCTGTACGTCTGCACTGCCAAACAATTGCATTGTAGATTGGACGGCCAGTATCTTTGTCCCATAGGATGGTAGTCTCTCGCTGGTTGGTAATTCCGATCGCCGCAATCGCATGAATATCCACCCCGCTTTGGGCGATGACTTCCATCATTACCGCATACTGGGAGGAATAAATCTCCATCGGATCGTGTTCAACCCACCCCGCCTGTGGATAATATTGGGTAAATTCCTTCTGAACTAACCCTGCAATATTCTGTTCCTGATCAAACAAAATGGCGCGCGAACTAGTAGTCCCTTGATCCAAGGCCAGAATATACCGATTCATAAGTATCCTCTCTTTCCATATCCCTTGTGCATACAAAACATACGTCCGTGCCGCATACCTGCGCAATCACTGTTTGCCCCTCTCGGATAGGGGCATGAAGCAAAACGCCATCCAACTGCCTGACCGCTTCAAAAACCAAGCTCTTTGGAATGGCACGGTCGGTCTTGACCGAACAGCGCCGACACAGTGCCCCTTCGATCCGCACGGTGGAGGTCACCGTGCGGATCGGACTGATAAGTTCTTCCCTGCCATAAGCCTCCCCGCGGGGACAACTCTGTCCGGTGACTGCAAAATCTTTCTGTTCATCCACAAAAAGATGGCATCCCTTGGGACAAACAATGCAGACCAGTTCCGTCATCCTATCACCTCCTCAATTGAAAGTTCCAGCGAACCTGTGGCTTTCTCAAACAGCTCGCGCGGCAACCGGATATGCTCCATTTCACCTGGCGCCAAATGTTCCCGCTTAAAGACAGACAAGAGCGTCCCATTTGACGTGACCCTGATCCGGCTACTATTGCAGGGACGGGTAACCCGGAAAAATATTTCTATCGTCTGCCCGACCTTATCCAGGTGGATTTTCTGTGGGACCGTATAGAAAATCCCTTCCCCCGCTATCAGTTCCAGCACCTGACTCTGTGGCTCCTCTTTATGAAGCACATAGGATGCCGCCGCCTTACCAGCCCGTTCGCTCTCGGCTGAAACAAAATCCACAAGGTCATGTACATGCACAACATTTCCGCATGCAAAAATCCCCGGCAACGAGGTCTCCATATTTTCATAGACTATTGCGCCGCCTGTACGCCGATCCATCTTAATCCCTGCCTTGCGGGTCAATTCATTTTCGGGAATAAGTCCCACCGACAATAGCAATGTGTCACAGTCTAAGACACGCTCTGTCCCAGGAATCGGCATCCGTCGTTCGTCCACCTTTGCCAGAACCACCTGTTCCACCCGATTTCTCCCGCGGATTTCCGTAATGGTGTGCGAAAGATAAAGGGGGATGTCATAGTCTCTTAAGCACTGGACAATGTTCCGGTTCAGTCCGCTGCTGTATGGCATGATCTCCACACAGCAAAGCACCTTTGCCCCCTCCAAAGTCATCCGCCTCGCCATAATCAGGCCGATGTCCCCCGAACCCAAAATCACAACCCTTCGTCCGGGCAGGTATCCATCTAAATTGACAAACCGCTGTGCGGTTCCGGCGGTCAGCACGCCGGCCGGCCGTGTTCCCGGGATGGCGATGGCGCCCCGGGTACGTTCCCGGCATCCCATGGCCAGTATCACCGACGCGGCTTCCAACACCCGGTATCCTTCTTTCCGGCTGACCATATGGACCTGCCTGTCAGCGGTTACTTCCAGCACCATTGTTTCCAGCGCCACTTCTACGTCGGTATGCTGCAGCATGCGGATATACCGCCCCGCATACTCCGGGCCGGTCAATTCACTCCCAAAACGGTGAAGGCCGAACCCGCTATGAATACACTGGTTCAGGATTCCGCCCAGCGCCTGATCCCTGTCCACAATCAGAATCCGCTGCAATCCGCTTTCCCAGGCAGCATAAGCGGCTGCGAGGCCTGCCGGCCCACCCCCCACTACAATCAGTTCATACATCGGCCGCGCCTCCCTTTGTTTCTTTTGCCAAAAGACAGCTTCCAGCCGTATCTTGTAAAAGCGTCAGCGGGTCCTTGCCTTCTGCCCGGCAAAGCAGTTCCATCACTTTCGGAGTGCAAAAACCTCCTTGGCATCTGCCCATGCCCGACCCGCAGCGTCGTTTTATTCCATCCACCGACTGCGGTGGTATCGGACCGCGCAACGCATCCAGGATTTCCCCTTCCGTGATGGTTTCGCAACGGCAGATCACCTGGCCATAGGCGGAATCTTTCCGGATCAGGGCTTCCTTTTCTTCTAGGGATAATTCCCGGAAGCGAACCCGTCTGCGCGTATCGATAAAATCTGTTTTTTCCGTCAGTGTTAATCCGGCCTCCTCCAACAGCGCCGCTGCCATCCGGGCAATCGCAGGTGCGGCGGAAAGACCCGGGGATTTGATCCCGGCCAGGTCGATAAACCCCGCGCAGTCCTCGGCTCGTCTAATAATAAAATCCTCCTGGTCACTGACGGCTCGAACACCGGAAAAGTTCCGGATGGATTCTTTCAAATCCAGCGAAGGGACCGATTTGCAGGCCATCTCCGCCACCTGTTCTAAACCGTCCCGTGTAGTGGATGTATCGGAACCGTCCGCAACCGGCTCGTTATTCGGCCCCACGATTAAATTGCCGTGTACAGTGGGCGCAACCAATGTGCCCTTCCCCATTCTGGTCGGGCACTGAAAGATCACATGTTCTACCAGGTTCCCAGCGCTTTTGTCCAACAGGTAATATTCCCCCCTGACGGGAAGGATCTGAAAAGATGGACTTGCCACCATGTTGTGGATCTTATCCGCATGGATTCCTGCGGCATTCAGGATGTAGCGGGCCTGGACTTTCTTTGTGGGAAGGGACAGCTGGAATCCTCCCGGTAGCCGTTCGATTCCAATCACAGGGCTGTTCAGCCGCAGTTCCGCTCCATTGCGCACGGCGGTTTCCGCCAATGCCAGACAGTATTCCCAGGGGTTCACGATCGCGGCACCCGGAGCATATAAAGCCCCCAATGTCCCGGGGGTTAAGCTAGGTTCCATCCGCAGGGTCTGCTCCTTGGTCAGCAGTTCCAGCTCCTGTACTCCGTTTTCCTTCCCCCGGTGATAAAGCGTTTTTAAAAGGGCCAATTCCCGCGGGGTAAAAGCCAGCACCAGCGAACCGCACTGGCGATAGGGAACATCCAGCTTCCTACATAGCTCTTTGGCCAGCCGGACTCCCTCCACATTCAGCTTCGCCATCATCGTCCCCGGTTCCGGGTCGTACCCAGCGTGAAGGATTGCACTGTTGGCCCTGGTGGTCCCCACAGCAACATCGTTTTCTTTTTCGATAATAATCACACGCAACCGGTAGCGCGAGAGTTCATACGCGGCCGCTGCCCCTACGATCCCGCATCCTACAATTGCCACATCAAACATGTGTTCTGCCCCCCGATTTGTGTTATACCAAAGCTGGAATGAAAAAGAGTATGGTAAAAGCTCCCTTTCGGGTGCTTTTGCCATACTCCACATTCTCTGCAACAGCATACTATTTTAGATTTTTCTATTCCCGCTCACTGGGAAAATCCGGCCTTATAAAAACCAAATATCCGGATTTGTGGTGGATACCGATATTGCGCCAGCACGCAATGCATTCATCACATCTTCTTTGTCCGATATCAGTCCACCGGCGATTACGGGCCGATGGGAAAAGGATGCAATTTTATGTATAATCTTCGGCATAACGCCAGGCAGGATTTCAATGGCGTCTGCATATTCCAACGGAAACTGCTTGGAAATATTCTCCAGCGAAAGCGAATCCAGTACAAAAAAGCGTTGTACCGTATATAGCCCGCATTGTCTGGCACGCCGAAGCAGGTTCACCCTGGTTGAAATGATCCCATCCGCGTCAGTTCCTGTTGAGATAAAATCCACAGCCACATCCCGTGCCGCCAGCCCTTCAATCAGATCGATATGCACCAGTACCAATTTCCCAGCCGCTTTTGCCCGGGAAACAAATCCGGAAATATTCATAACGTCTCCAAACAGGAAAAAAACTACCCTGCATTCGCTTGTCAGGCAAGCCTCCAGTTCTTCAGGACGTTTGATCGCCGCGATGACCGGACAATCCTGCAAATAGTCTGAAATGCTTTCCTTTTCCATCGATTTATCCCACCTTCCCTAAACTAGGATATATGCAAAGCCATACTCTGTCAAGAATCAAATCTTTTCCAGCGGTGGGATTGGACTATGGATGCGCCGCAGACTGCCTGTGGCGCATCCATAATCATCAGATTCTGAGCGCAACAATCGCATCAACGATATCCTTGGAATCACCGCCCAGCGCCTCTGCGCTGGTGTACCAATAGTCCTTACTGGCATCCGCGGGGGCCTGCGCGTCGGCCCATTCGCTGACGGTTGCTCCCTCTTCTTCATAGAGTTTATAGAATTCTTCATCCGCCGCAATCACCTTTTCGGCATGCGCAGCAGTCAGGCTGTCAAAGCTCTCTTGCAGCACCGCCTGCACCTGTGGATCCAACTGGTTCCAGAAATCCTTGTTAAATTCTACTGCACAGGATGAGAACATATGCCCTGCTTTTAGGATGTACGGGCCCACCTTGTGGTAGCCACTGGGATACAGCGAGTTGTTCGGGCATTCCACAGCTTCACAGATACCACTGTTGAAGGCGGTGTACATCTCACTGTAGGAGATCGTAGTCGGTACCATTCCCAGCAGGGTCGCCGTATCCTTATAAACCTGGATCTCCGGGACGCGCAGGATCACACCCTTGCAATCCTCCAGAGAGGCAAGCTGCTTTTTCGAGCAGATATTGCGCACACCGTTGACATAATAACCCAGTGCGTGCAGATTAGAGTTCTCCTCCAGCGCAGCGGAGAATTTGTCCATGATGTCGCTCTCCAGCGTCTTTAGCTGATGTTCATAGGACTGGAACAGGAATGGATAAAACAGAATCGCATATTCCTCCGCGTAATTTTGCAGTTGGGAGGTATCGGTAACAGTGAGGTCCACCGCTCCAAGGTCCGTCTGTTCAATAATCTCGGTGATGGAACCCAGGGAGCCTCCAGAATAGTATTCCCATTCCACAGCGCCGCCGGTCTTCTCGGTCACCAGGTCCATCCACTCCTCCACGAGTTCCACTGCCAATTCACCACCGGCGTAACCGTGTGCAAATTTGATCTTTACCGGCTTTATATCGGAAAAATCATCGCCTCCGACCGTGGACTGCGGCGTTTGGGAATCCGCGGCAGATGTACTGGGCGCCGTTTCAGGCGCAGCCGCGTTGTCGGCAGAGGATCCACAGGCCATCAGCGACAGGCACAGAACCAATCCAAGCAATACAGAAAGAACCTTTTTCATTCAAATGCCTCCATTCTATTTTCACAAAATTTACATTCCTTATTATTAGAGAACTGACGGCAACCAGATTCCCAATCCGGGGAAAAAAATAATCAAGATTACGATAATTGCCATTGTCAGTACATAAGGAATAATCGGCCGGATGGTTTTGGTGACCGGCGTACCGTCCACCCCGCAGACCACATACAATAAAGTGCCTACCGGCGGCGTAATGGTGCAGGTCAAGAAGGAAATAGAAAACACAATTGCAAAAAGCGAAAAGTCAATGCCCAGTTCCGCCACAATCGGCATCAGGATCGGCATCAGCATGAGGCAGGAAGCAATCGAGTCAATGAAGCATCCCAGCAGCAACCCCAGCAATAGAATAAAAAACAGGAAAAGTCGCTGATGCGGAATATAGGTAAGTACAAAATCTGCAACGATCTTATCCGTTCCCAAGGTGGTGAGCATATAAGCGAACACACCGGAGGACGCGATCAGCAGCATCGGGCCCACTGAGGAAAGCACCCCCTGCACCAGGCAGTTGATAAAGGAATTGAGGTTCAGTTTTCGGATGCAAATGCCATAGAGAATTCCATACAGCGAAGCGACCGCACCCGCTTCCGTGGCGGTAAATACCCCCATCAGGATTCCGCCCAGAATAATCATCGGCATCAGTAGCGCCCAAATTGCTTTTTGAAAGGTTTTCCAGATATTTTGAAAACCCAGGAACGGGGAAACTGGGACATTTTTCTTGCGGGCGTAGAGATAGTTGACGATCATGAAACCAACGCCCATGATGATCCCGGGGATCAAACCGGAAAGAAACAAATCACCCACATTGGTGCCTGTCGCGTTCGCCAGGATCACCATGAAAATGCTTGGCGGAATGATCGGTCCCAACGCGCCCGCCGCAGCCACAATCGATACAGCCTGTCCATCTTCGTATCCGCTACGTTTCAAAGCGGGCAACATCACCGCACCGATCGCCGCGCCGTCTGCGTTCGCTGAGCCGGATACCCCGGCCATGATCATACCGGTCAGTGTGGCGGTGTGCGCCAGACCGCCTTTGATATGTCCCACCAGACTGTTGGCAAATTTCATAATTCCCTCGGTGATCCCAGTTGTTTCCATCAACTGGCCTGCCAGCATAAAGAAGGGAATCGCCATCAGGGAAAAACTGTCGGTCTGCCCAAACATTTTCTGGGCCAAGATAAAACCCGGCACATCGGAACATAAAAGCCACATGGCGGACGAAGCGCCCATACAGATATAGATCGGGATCCCCAACATGATCAGTAGCATGAAAAGCAATATCATAGCCAGTAACATCGTGTATTTCCTCCAGCCTTACTGCCCGTAATTTTGATGGGGCGTTTGTTTTTTGAGCATCCCCAAATGGATGCGCAGCTGATCGGACATAACAAGGATAATCAGCAGATTGGACACCGCCATGGAAGAATACATAAATGTCAACGGAACCTCCACACCGGTCGTATATCTGCCCATCACCTTTGCCGCCAGTGTGATGGCCTGATACCCGTAATACATGGAAAACAATATAATCAGGATTATTGCGAACAGCTCGACTGCATATTTAAACTTCGCTGGAAGGCTTTGCACCAACAGGTCGAAGCTCATCGGATTTTTCCGGTAAAAAGTGATCGGCGCGCCCAGCATGATCATCCAGATAAACAGATACCGGGAGGTCTGTTCCGTCCAGGAAAGCGGGCTGCGCAGCACATATCTGCAGATCACCTGCGCCAGAATGAACACGATAGAAAGGAACAGTAGCAATGCGAGAATCCATTCCAGCAACTTTACCACTTTGGCAATCATTTTGGACAAATCCATCATCCTCTCAACATTGATCCGTCGGAAATCCCGGCGAATCCGTTTATTATATGGAGACGACGCCCCCATTTTCGACCAGTATTTTTTGCAGAGTAGGCACATCCACCTCTGTCACCGACAGATGGTTTTTCACAGCCAATGCCGCAGCCGTTCCTGCCGCTTCCCCCAAGGCCAGGCAGGCGCCCATCACCCGCAGCACCGCCAGAGCATAGGAATCTGTGGAAATGCACCGGCCAGTCACCACTAGCCCATCCAGCCTTTCAGGAATCATCGCTCCATAAGGAATCCCAATCCCGTGGTTTACCGGCTGAAAATACAGACCCACGCCGGAAAGGTGAATGTCACAGTTGTAACCGCCAAGCGCAATACTGTCCTCCGGTATATTTAGCGCATCAATATCAGCTTTGGTGACCGTCCTTCGCCCTCGAACCCGCCGGCTTTCCCGCACCCCTGCAAAAGCGCCGATATTGGCCAGATAGCAGTCCTCAAACCCTGGACAGTATTTTTTGAAAAACCGGGTCAGCATAGCAACCTGACGGTGCAGCTCATTGGTTGCCTGGCTCATCTGAATGGGGTCAGTGGGATCGATATCGATGACGCGGGAGGCGTTGATCAGATACTCGCCCTTGTTGGGCTGTGTGGCGAAGATGACCCGGTCGCGCGGAATGTCAAAATCCCCATTTTTTCTGGCCTGCTCAATGAATTCGCCAAATCCGGTAAAATAGATCGCCGACGAATGAAAAAGGTATTCTTTATCATAGTGCATGCCGTAACCTTTTGGGGATTCATAAGTCTCCGGGTGCTTTTCGATGTACTGCAAGAATTTTTCAGTATCCACCCCGCCCAGGCAAAAGGTCATGCTCACCGGCTGGACCTTGCCGCACTTGGAATGCCCGATATCGTACCGGGTTTCCTGTTTAGCGTGTACCGCGATGATCTCTTCCAGTTCCTCCGGCTGTCCAATTTCAAAGTCCGCCCCAGCCAAGTAAGCGGCGGTAGCATCTCCTGTGGCGTCGATCAGCACCTGACAGTCCGCGATATAGAGGTAACTGCCGGATACAAGGCTTACGCCACATACCTTGGAGCATTCTACACGCACGTCCAATAATGCCGCACTATACAAGATTTCCACCCCTGCATCCACGCATTTCCGCGTACAGGCGATTCGGTACCACCAGGGGCTCACTGTGGTAATGGAGTTGTGAAGCGGGCAGCGCAGATTTCCAAAAGCGAGCTTTTCTTCTGTCAATTCATCCACAATTTCCTCGATGATCCCACCCACAACTTTGTTTTGTTGTCGATCCAGGATTCCCAATGCGGGCATTCCAGACGCCATCAATCCCCCGAGTGCCCCTGTCCTTTCAACCAGCAGTGTTTTCGCGCCGCCGCGCGCAGAAGCAATCGCCGCAGGTACGCCGGCAGTCCCACCACCGATTACAATGACATCATATTGTCCCAGATGTTTTGTGATCACAGTCAACCCTCCATTATCATTCGTTTTTTATAATGACTAGAATAAAGAAACTACGTTAAAAATACAAAAAAAAGACCAAAGCCCTCTCAGAGAGCGCTTTGACCTTCTCACAACCTCTAGTCATTAATCATATTTTAACACATATTTTCTCCATTTCAATCCATTCTCATCATCTTCTCCGTTTTGTTTGTTAATTCATATCGAATTTTGTCGAAATACAACAAAAATCAAATTTTTCATCTTGTTTATGCCGTGCAGTTGACGCATTACCTGACGAGCGGTTTTTATTAGATAAACCCTAATAACAAGAATCCAACTTGTCGCTTCAATTTGTAGTTATTATCATTATACCTGAGAAGTACTCAAACTCTATAGAGTAATTCATCCAAGGACATTATGTGGACGCCGCAATCTGTCAAACCCTCGTCCCTTTCATATGCGATGGTCACCCCAGGCTGCTCGTGATTGGAATTGTGGGGATATTGCGGGTCAGGCGATATCCGTTCTCCAAGGGAATACAGGCTGCCCAAAGCCAGCAGCTGGTCAACCTCTTCCGGTGTGTTGTAGTGATCTGCCAGAATTTTTCCGTTGTCATCAGGGTATCCATTGAAGTGGCAGAAGATAGTCAGGTATTGATCTTCTCCAATCTGTTTTGCGATGTAGCTTCTGGTGCCCAAAACATCTCATCCTCACATCTGTATCTCAATTTCATTTTTCGGTTCCATTGCTTCTGCCTCCCTGTTTTCCAATACCGGTTCGATCTCCGGCAGATACTTGGGGTCGAGTATGATTTCCGACTCATTCCTGCCGTTGAACAGGGCCAGTACATGGGCTTTTTCCATCTGCGATTTGTAAACTGTTCCCGATTCTACAAACCGGTCCGCAAACCACCTGGCGGTATCATAGCTCAGTGTCCATGACAGGGCCTTGATATTTTCTGCATTGTAGGATGTGACGCCCCGGTAGACGGTGACCGGGTCATCCAGCCCCGCCAGCTGTTCCCGCTCGTCGGTATCCATCAGGATCGCCGGGTCGGACGCCCGGAACATCTCCACCAATTCCACCTTGCTCACAGCCTCATCGCTGTTGGCGTATTCCGACATGATCCATGCTCCAGCGAGGATTTTTGAGAAGTCATCCCGCCCGAGATATGGTTTTGTGTACTTGAGGAAAGTCAGGGCATAGGGAGGATTGACCATCATATAGAGGTGGTATGGGCTGTCTGCTTCTTCAATCGCTTTTTTTATACTACCGCGCCATGCGTCCAGATCGTCCGGATTTTCCACAAGATTCAGAATTTGCATCTTCCCATCTTTCTGGCCATAGGTGATACCGCTGTTGGTAAAGGGATGCTGAACCACCATCGGGGAATACGGGGTTAATACCAGGTCGAGCATGAGGAGGGCTTTCGCCGTCTGCCGGACGCCGGCGAGATCGGTCATCTCCCGCATTTACATCCCTCCCATCTGGGGCATGCGTTCCGATTCAAGTCCCGCCATCACTTCATCCAGGCTGAGGAAACCTCGATAGCAAACATATCCTTCCGGGATGAACAGTCCCATCTCCCTGTCCAGACGATCCTCGCCGTAGGCTTGATAGTCATAATAATTTTCAAGGTTCTTGTCGAAGGAAAAATCCCCTGACTCCTGGATGAGATACCGGCCATATTCCGCTGCGGTTTTGATGCCGGGAACGAAGTCGAACAGTTCCAGATTTTTGGCAAGCTGTTCGATCTGGAGAGGGTTTCCCGGTTCGGCCATCTCAATGGCAGCATCCAGCTTTGTGCGGCTGCACCTGTCCAGTGCTGAAATTGCAGCGCACATTTTGTTTAGTTCCAAGATAGAACTTTCCTGCTTTTCCGCGATGTATTTGACCTTGGGAGACAGTTCACTGTCTGTAATCCTGTAACCGGCATCCTCTGGGGTAAGGCAGTCCCGCTCCAGAAGCCGTTTAATCTGTCTCTCCGGCATGGGTAGGTACAGCCAGGTGGATGCTTCGTTCCATCCTGTCTGCGAGGGAACCTCTAGGATCAGCTCTGATTGATCATACAGGTAACAGGGGAAATGGGTTCCATCATAGAGTTCTTCCATCTCCAGCCCGTTGTCGTAGATCACCCCGTAGGGGGTCACATACCCATCTGCATTGCAGATGAGCGAGAGGGCAAACTGTCGGGTGTCCAGCTGCTCCAGTTTTTCAGTAGGGACACACCCGCCGTGCAGGGTCAAATAATGATCCCGCCCGATCTGGTTCAGATCTGAGAAGTCAGTGATGACCGTCGTCTGCTGGCAGCAGAAGCTCAGGTTGATGAGATCCTTGATCCCATTGATCCCGAACTTTACCGCCGCTGCCTGGAACTGCGCCGCCTCCTGATCTGTGAAGCTGTCCAGCCGTTTGGCCAGATAGTCCAGCTCGTCCAGATTGACGCTGCTGCCTTCCATCCGCTTGAGGATGGGATACGCGCCGTCGATTTCGCTGATCCGGCAGTCCTGCTGCACAGCGTCCCCCAACTCCAATGCCTCCATCTGCTCCAAAATGGGTTCATACTCATTGGGTGGAATCGGGAAGGGGACGGCTGCCTCGCCATATTCTTCGTGCTTTGGATTTTTGAGAATTGCGTTGAAAATCAACGCTTCCACCTCCATTTCTTAACGACACACAATACCGAAACAGCGGGTCAAAGGGAATACCCAAACCTACCAATCTTACCTGCCTATCTTTGACCGCCAGTGCCGCTCGGTCAGCTCCTCCACATCGGTGCGCATACAGCTGCCGTCCCTGCCCCAACAGATAAAGCCGTGGTGGGGATACAGGCAGCCCTCACACTTATGGGCGGATCTCCCGCTGGCCTTGCCGATATGGGATCTGGGATCGCTTTGCTTCGTGGTCATGTCTCTCACCTCCTCCAAACGCAAAAAGAGCCGGGGCTTTGTTTCCAAAACCCCGGCTCTCACACATTTTTACATGTTCATTTGCTGTTCCGTTTCTTGGCCCCGTTCCAGCCGTTCCGCCAGATCTGGGATTGTGTACGCGATTTTCAGCCGGGCGTTCTGCAGGGCCTTCAACTGCTCATCCTGCGGGCTCATTTCCAGCAAAACGTCTGTGGCGCGGTACAACTCCGTCATTTCCTCCGGCGTAAACAGTTGGGCCTTGGAGATCAGCCCAGAGCGGACAGCGAAATCCTGCTTTGCGTTCCGAAAGTCGTTTCCATAGCGATGGACATGGTTGGCCTCGGTCCGGCTGCGTTCCCAGATCCATGTGGCAAACTGATACACCTGCCCATCCTCCTGTTCCCACCCCATCAGCACCGCGCCGCCAAAATCCGCAAGCGAACAGAGCTTGTTTGCGAATCCCCCGGCAGAGAGACGGGGTGCGGTTTCAACGGCATGGACATATTCATATACCTCGCCGGCAAGGGCGTCCGTTCGATGAAACAGGTCATTCGCTTCCATACTCTCACTCCATTCCCGCAACAGGGACACATTACCGGTGGGATCGACAGTGAGGGAGGGGTGACTGCCAAGCAGGACGGAAAGGCAGGTAGGAGAGGTCTCTCTGCTGTCGATTCCTACTCCCGCCAGACGTCTGGACAACTCTATAAAATATTTTTGCTGCATCTCAACAACTCCTTTAATTGTAAGTTTATCTGCCCGTCTTTATCTGGGGATATATCATCTGTGGGCTCTCTGCCGCTGTGGGCCTGCTTTGGTTTGTGTTTCACCTACCCTGGAACGCAAAAAAGCGCCGGAGCCTTATTTCTAAAACCCCGGCGCTCACAAACTCATATTGATTTCATTTTGATTGGATTGGCTCACCAGCTCCTGCAGATTTGGAACGCCACACTCGATCTGGCGGCAGATATCCTCCAGCAGCTGTCGTTTGCCCCCCACATAGCAGCTATTCTCCAGTTCCTCTGACACACAGCGGTAGATTTCCGACAGCTGCTCTGGGGTAAAAACGAGGTCACGGTCCACCAATCTGGCGCGGAAGGCAAAATCCTGCTTGGCACCCTCATAGCTACCGGCGAAGTAGTGGCCCGTCTCCACATATTCATGCCTGGGGTCCCAGCTCCATGTGACAAACTGGCAGCCGTGTGCGGTTTCCCTGCCTGCCAGCACCACGCCGCCGAAGTCGGCCAGCTGCTTGTAACCATCCTCTGGATCAAGACCCTTGGCGTGGAGAGGGGGCGCGGCTTCCAACGCATTGAGGTACGCTCTGACCGTGTGCGCGATCCTCGTTGTTTCATATTGGAGTTCATTGGCCTCCTCGGATTCTTTGCGGCCTTCACAGCTGAAGATGTTGCTGGTATGGTGTACGTCGCAGACGGGTTCCCCGTCCAGATACACATGCAGGATGTTTGCGCCTTTCCTCTCTGATACGATGCCCTTTTCCCGCAGCTGCAGGGATAGTTCATCGAAGAAGCGGCTGCGGGCCTTCTCCTGCCGGGCATGGATGTTTTCCATTATTTTCCTCCTTTGTAACTTTAGCGCCCTTTTTCGGGAAATGAAAAAAGGCGCCAACCCTTCAGCCTGTTGGCTGAGAGATTGACGCCTTTGGCACTCTGACTTTTGCTGGATACAAAAACAGCGCCCTTTTTGAAAATTCCATTTCAAAAAGGGCGCTGTGAGTTCTGAGGGACTTTGAAGGTTCGAATCCTGCCAGCTTGTGCAAAACCCTCATTTGGATCTTTGGTTTCACCTCTGAATTTTGAGGGACAAAAACCCCCGAAAAGCCCGATACCATCGGCATTTCTGCCGATGGTATCCAAAGTGGGTATGCTTTTTGGCGGAGATGAAGGGATTTGAACCCTTGCGCCAGTTTCCCGACCTACTCCCTTAGCAGGGGAGCCCCTTCACCAACTTGGGTACATCTCCAAATAGGTGGTAACGTCTCTTAATTCTATTTGCCTCGTAAGGAGAATTGGCGGAGAGAGTGGGATTCGAACCCACGGCTCTTGCGAGTCACTGGTTTTCAAGACCAGCTCCTTAAACCGCTCGGACATCTCTCCGTACGTGACGGAGATTATAATACCACAAAATGCCTGCGAAGTCAAGCATCCGGCGAACCTTTCCCGCCTCTTTTGGGGCGGGATTTTTTCCGCGCGGGTTTCTTGCGGACCGAAAAACCAAACGTGCCGATCTGTCTGCCGAGTTCGAAATATTCTCCATGCGCATAGGCCGCAAGCCCCGCCGCGCCCAGATTGAGCCTGCCCGCTTTATCCACAAGCTTCGGATCTACATCGATCGCCACGATCTTCGCCAGGAACATATGATGGGTACCCAGCTCGAGCATCCGCTCCACCCGGCATTCCAGCGAAAGCGGACTTTCCGCAATGAGCGGCGCTGAAATCTCCGCGGCGGCCTCCGGAGTGAGCTTGCAGGCCGCGAACTTATCCAAGTCGCGGCCAGAACGCACGCCACAGAAATCCGCCGCACGCACCAGTGCCGTGGTGGTGAGATTCACCGCGAATTCGCCGCTCTCCCGAATGAGCCCATAGGAATACCGCTCCGGCCGGACAGAAATATAGGTCATTGCCGGATTGGTATTGACAATGCCGGTCCAGGCAACTGTAAAGGTGTTCGGCTTTTCCAACGTCCCACAGCTGACCAGCGCAGGCGGGACCGGTGCGAGCAGCGTCCCAGGTTTCCAAACTAATTTTGGCATGGCGGCAATTGCACCTTCCTTATCATCTGCATTCTGAGGCTAAGCATACCATATTTCGGAGGCATGATGCAACAAAACGAATCTGGAACCGACACTATTTGATAGACAGGCATCCTGCGAATGGGTATAATATAGTAAAGAATCATAACCATACGTAATAACCACGCAGCATAATTACTATATGGATAGGAGCACAGAATGAAAAATCGATTTCTTGCCAAAATCCTTGCCGCTGTGTTGACCCTCGCGCTCTGCCTGTTGTCCTCCCCTGTCGCGTACGCCGCCGGTTCCCCTTCCATTCCGGATCCGAAAAACATTGCGGCCGAGGACCTTTTAATGCGCGACTACATCCGCATTTACGAAAACGCGCTGCTTGGCGCGCAATTTGAACCAGGAAAAGCCGATCCTGAAGCTGCTGTGGCGTTCTCATTCGCGTTCCTGCGGGAAACCGGCGGGCTTGCGCCTTATGCCGTTTATCAGGACAGCAGAACCATTCTGCATTATTCGATCCCCGCGGCGGAGATCGATGAGCTCTGTTCCTTATTTTTCGGCTGCCATGCGCCGGAAAGCGGCTCGGACGAAGGCTTTCTCTTCCCTTCGGAAACGCCCGTGTCCCCGCAGTCTCCGGAGCTTTCACTTTTGGCCTGTGAAATGGATCCGGCCGGCAGGCTTTCTTTAACGATTGAACGGACAATGGACAGCCGCGCCTGGCGCACCGCGCGGTACGTCTTCGCCCCGTCGGCCGCGCCTGTTCCAGCCGTGCTTGCCGGGATCATTCCCGCCGGGCGGCAGCTCTACCGGTTCGTATCGGTCGAAAACCTCCCTCTTCCCGCGGCGCATGGCCGGGAGATCCCGATCAGCACGCCGCGGGAACTTGCAAAGCTCGCGGATCTGGTCAACTCCGGCGACAGCGCCTATGCCGCGAATACCTACCGACTTACAGCCGACCTCGACCTTGGCGGGATCTCAATCGACCCGATTGGCTGTTATCTGCCCACTGACCCGCGCGACCCGGCCCCAGCCGGTTTTTCCGCGGTTTTCGATGGCGGCGGTCACACCATCCGGAACCTTTCGATGGTCGTTTCCGGCTCGCCCGCCGGGTTATTTTCCTGCGTCGGCAGGGACGGACGCGTCACCGGGCTTTCGCTTTGGGGTGGGCTGGTTCGTCTTGAAACGGAATCCGGGGATGACTGCGCACCCGCCGGCGGGCTCGCGGGCGCCTGTTACGGCGTCATAGAGGACTGCAGCTTTTCCGGTCAGGTACAGGGCGGCAAAGAAACCGGTGGGCTCATCGGGAAACTTGTGGGCGGGACGGTCCGCGGCTGCCGGGCTGACGTACAGGTGTCCGGCACAGCATCGACCGGCGGACTCATTGGCCGCACGCTGGACGCCGGGGTCTATACCTGCACCGCAACCGGAAACGTGACCGCGGACGCGGAAGATAACCAGCTTCCAATTGACATTGGCGGGTTCATCGGGCATAATGAAAACACTTATATCAGCCGCGGAATCGTGTCGGTGCGCGTCACCGCTCCCGCTAAATACCGGCGGATCGGTTGCGTGGCCGGTTATAATTACGGCGCGTTCACCGACAGCTTTTACAATGCTGACCTCGCCGCGGGAGGCGCGCCTATCGGCTACGCCTACACCGGAGCGGATTACACGGTCGACCTCACCGGACTTCCATCCGCGCAGCTGACAGAAATGGGGGTACTTGGTTCATGAGCATCAGTCCTTTCGGATTCGGGTTTGACCTGATGTCGACTCTCTTTCCAATTTTTTTCTTTGTCGTTTTCGCCATCATCATCGGCATTTTTATCCGCAACGCGGTCGTCGGCGCCCGGCAGTACAGCCGGAATAACGCTTCACCGGTTCTCACGGTGGACGCCACGCTCGTCTCGAAGCGCACCGACGTGCACCATCATCAGCATATGAATGCCGGTGATGCGACCGGTGCGCACGGGATGCACACCACCTCCTCCACCGATTACTATGTCACCTTTGAGGTAGAAAGCGGCGACCGGCTGGAATTCTGGGTGTCCGGCCGGGAATACGGGATGCTCGCTGAGGGGGACCACGGAAAACTCACCTTCCAGGGGACCCGTTACAAAGGATTTGAACGAACCCGTTGAGATAGATCATACAGGATAAAAAAATAGCCGTTATACGGCTATTTTTTGTTGGTTGTCTGCGCAATAATGTAGTATAATAATTTGGTAAATATGTGGAAACGCCATTCCAGGTTTCGGAGGGATTTTTTCAATGAAGGATGGATTTATCAGGGTCGCCTGCGGCACGCCGGACATCCGCGTGGCCGACTGTGCCCATAATGCTGATTCGATCATCGCGCTTGCGAAAAAAGCGCGGGAGGCCGGGGTGCAGCTGCTTGCGCTTCCCGAACTGTGTATCACCGGTTACACCTGCGGCGACCTTTTCTTGCAGCAGACGCTCCTGGAAGGAGCGCTCGAAGCGCTGAAAAAAATCGCAAAGGAGACTGCAAAGCTGGACATGCTCCTCTTTGCGGGCCTTCCGGTCATCCACCGCAGTAAGCTCTATAACTGCGCGGCCGCGATCTGCGGCGGCGAGATTCTCGGTTTCGTGCCGAAAACACATCTGCCGAACTATGGCGAGTTTTACGAAAAGCGTTGGTTTGCGCCCGCGCCGGACGAATATGATTATCACGACCTCTGGGACGACGCGGTCCCCTTCTGTCAAAACCAGCTCTTCTCCTGCGATACGCTGCCCGGCCTCACTGTGGCGGCTGAAATCTGCGAGGACCTCTGGGCCCCCAATCCGCCTTCCACCGCGCACGCCGCTGCGGGCGCGACGGTCATCGTGAATCTCTCTGCCAGCGACGAGACGGTCGGCAAGGACGCCTACCGGCGCGCGCTCGTCTCTGGGCAGTCGGCAAGGCTCGTCTGCGGCTACCTCTACGCCGATGCGGGCGAGGGCGAATCCACCACCGACATGGTCTTTGCCGGACACAACCTGATCTGCGAAAACGGCGTGCCGCTCGCTGAGAGCCGCCGCTTTGAAAATGGGTTCATCTTCTCGGAAATCGATGTGCAGCGGCTCGTCTACGAGCGGCGCAGGCTCACCACCTATCCGGAGAGAAAAGACAAAGGCTATCTGCATTCGACCTTTTCCCTCCCGGCACGCGAGACGCCGCTCTCCCGCCCGGTGCCCGCGAAACCATTCATTCCGTCCGATAAGTCCGCCCGGGAAAGCTGCTGCGAGGACATCCTGCGCATCCAGTCCTATGGCCTAAAAAAGCGGATCGAACATTCCCGCGCGAACACCTGCGTGGTCGGTATCTCGGGCGGGCTCGATTCGGCGCTGGCGCTTCTTGTCGCGGTGCGCGCGGCAGACCTCTGCGCCCGCAGCCGCAAGGATGTGGTCGCTGTGACCATGCCCTGTTTCGGCACCACCGCCCGCACCAAGGGCAACGCCGAACTTCTCTGCGAACGGCTCGGCGTGACCCTGCATCACATCGATATCAAGAAGGCGGTCGACCTGCACTTCGCGGACATCGGCCACGACCCACAAAAACGTGACGTGACCTACGAAAATGCCCAGGCACGGGAACGAACCCAGGTGCTGATGGATCTGGCAAATGAAACGAACGGTCTGGTGGTCGGCACCGGCGACCTCTCCGAGCTGGCGCTTGGCTGGGCGACCTACAACGGCGATCACATGTCGATGTACGGGGTCAACGCCTCGATTCCCAAAACGCTGGTACGCCATCTGGTTGCCTACGAGGCACAGCGCGCGGACGATGAAAAGCTGCGGGAGGTGCTCTATGACATTCTCGCAACGCCGGTCAGCCCTGAGCTTCTGCCGCCGCGCGAGGGTGAAATCGAGCAAAAAACCGAGGACCTCGTCGGCCCGTACGAATTGCACGACTTCTTCCTCTACTATATGATGCGCTGGGGATTCGCACCGCGCAAGATCTTCCGGCTCGCACTTTACGCCTTTGGGGAGGACTATCCCCGCGAAACCATCCTCAAATGGCTCAGAAACTTCTACCGCCGTTTCTTCGCGCAGCAGTTCAAGCGTTCCTGCCTGCCGGACGGCCCGAAAGTCGGTTCGGTTTCGCTTTCGCCGCGCGGCGACTGGCGGATGCCCAGCGACGCGGTGGCTTCGCTCTGGCTTGCCGAAGTGGACAGCCTCTGATTTCTCATGAACAGTACAATGGAGTAACAAAACGTGAATAATAAAACAGCATTCATAAAGGGGCTCAAGGATGGTGTGCCAATCTGCCTCGGATACCTTTCGGTCTCATTCACTTTCGGTATGATGTGCACCGAAAACGGCCTGCCATTCTGGATCTCCCTGCTCATCTCGATGACAAATCTCACCTCCGCCGGACAGTTCGCCGGAACGGCGCTGCTGCTCTCCGGCGGCGCCTACATAGAGATTGCCGTCACGACCTTCGTCATCAATATCCGCTACATGCTTATGAGCCTGTCGCTTGCGCAGAAGGCGGACCCCGCGATGCCAACCTGGCAGCGGGCGGTTCTCTCGTTCGGTGTGACCGACGAAATCTTCGCGGTGGGCATGCAGCAGAAAGGGCCGGTCACCGCCGCCTATCTGGCCGGGCTGATCTTCACCCCGTACTGGGGGTGGGCGCTCGGAACCCTGTTCGGCGCGACGGCAACCAGCCTTCTGCCCGCCGTCCTGCGCAGCGCGCTCGGCGTGGCCATCTACGGTATGTTTATCGCAATCATCGTGCCGCCTGCCCGCAAGGTGAAGCCGGTTGCGGTCGTCATCGCGATTGCGGTTGTGCTGAGCTGTGTCCTGCGCTTCACGCCGATACTCAAAAACCTTTCGAGCGGCTGGGCAATCATCCTCTGCGCAATCGCCGCTTCCGCTTACGCCGCTCTGCGCTATCCCGCGGGTGACGAGGATGAACCGGAGGTGGCCGCCGAATGAATTATCCACGTATCTTCACCGGGATTTTTATCATGGCGCTGGTCACCTACATCCCGCGCATGGTGCCGCTCGTCTTTATGAAACGGAAGATTGAAAACCGGTTCGTCAAATCGTTTTTGCAGTATGTCCCCTACGCCGTGCTCGCCGCGATGACCTTCCCGGACATCCTCTTCGCCACTTCCAGCATCGCATCCGCAGCCATCGGGCTGCTGGCCGCGCTGGTGCTCGCCTATCTGGGACGCGGGCTCCTCACGGTGGCGCTCGGCTCGACCGCCGCTGTCTTTCTGGCCGAACAAGTCATGCGTCTGTTCCTTTGAAAAGCGCCCAAAAAGGCCGCTGCAAAATGCAGCGGCCTTTTTCTTTGGCTTTTAGATCTTTTTCCACATGGACGGCGCAAACAAGAGAAGAATCGGAAAAATCTCGAGCCTGCCAATCAGCATATTCGCGGTGAGGATCACCTTGCTGAAATCGGAAAACACGGAATAGTTCTCGATCGGCCCCACCACGCCGAGGCCCGGCCCGATGTTATTGAGACAGGCAAGCACAGCGGTCAGGTTCGATTCAAACGAAAAATTGTCGAGCGCGATCAGCAGGATCGACACAACCGCAATCGCGCAGTAAACGGTCATATACGCGTGCACCCCGCGCAGGGTGGCATCGTCGATCATTTCGCCGTCCATCCGCACCGTCTTGACCGCGCGCGGGCGCAGCATCTTCTGCAGATCCCGTTTTGCGGACTTTAAGAGCAGCAGAAGCCTTGAGACCTTGATGCCGCCGCCGGTCGAACCGGCCGACGCGCCGACGATCATCAGCACCACCAGGATCACCCGGGAAAGCTCCGGCCAAACGTTAAAGTCGGTGGTGGCAAAGCCGGTGGTCGTCATGATCGAGGAAACCTGGAACGCCGCATGCCGCAGCGCTTCACCGAAGCGGTTGCCGAACATCGGCATGATGTCGACAGTGATGATCATAATCGATCCGAGCATAATCCCAAGGTAAGCGCGCAGTTCTTCGTTGTGGAACGCCTTGGAAAACTCACGGATGAGCAGCAGATAAAAGATATTGAAATTGACGCCGAACAACGCCATAAAGACAGTGACGACCACCTGCAGATAGGGGCTATAGCCGGCGATGCTGTCGTTTTTCACGCCGAAGCCGCCGGTGCCGGCCGTACCGAACATGGTGGTGATGCTGTCAAAGAGCGACATCCCGCCCGCCAGCAGGAAGATGACCTCGATGAGCGACAGCACGATATAGATACCGTAGAGGATGGTGGCGGTGTCGCGCATCTTCGGGACCAGTTTGCCGACCTGCGGCCCCGGGCTTTCCGCGCGCAGAAGATGCAGCGAGTTGCCCGAGCCCTTCGCAAGCGGTACGATTGCCAGCAGGAACACCAGCACGCCCATGCCGCCCAGCCAGTGGGTAAAGCTGCGCCAGTAAAGCATTCCGAACGGCAGCCCCTCCACGTTGGTCAGGATACTCGCGCCGGTGGTGGTGAAGCCGGAAACGGTTTCAAAGATGCAGTCGACAAAACTGGGGATCGACCCACTGAGGAAAAACGGCAGCGCGCCGAAGAACGACACCGCGATCCATGCCAGCGCAACCGTGAACATCCCGTCGCGCACATAGAGGGTCCTTTTCTCTGGACGGACAAAAACCGTCAGCATGCTCACCGCCAGAAGAATCAAAATGGTGATGAAAAAGCCGCTGACCGAGGCCTGCTCGTGATAGAGCAGCGCAACCGCGAGCGCGGGAACCATGAAGGCCGCCTCGACCCGCAGGATATAACCGATCAGGAACAGGATCATCCGATAATTCATAATCTTTTTACTCCCGAAAAAACAATCCCGTTATACGATATACTGGTCATTGATGGTGTATTCGTAATCGGACGCTTCAATTTTATCATCAAAAATGTCGTTGAGGTCATAGATGGTCTGGTCGGCCGTTGTGACCACAATCACCGTGTCATTGAGTTCAATGGTGTCCTCGCCCTTTGGGATGATGATCTTCCCATAGCGATTGATGCAGGCCAGCAGGATATTCGGCTTCAGGGTGATCTGCAAAAGCGTCTCTCCCAGGTGGCGGGTGGTCTCGGTCACGCGGAATTCAAGCGCCTCGACCTTGTTGTCCACGATGCGGTGCAGGGTCAGCACCGATCCGCCGGTTGTGTTCTGCATGGCGCGCACATAACGCACGATATCGTTTGCCGTCAGCAGCTTGGGGCTGATCACGCAATCGATCCCTTTATCCCGGAAGACCTCACTGTACTCGGTACGGTTGATCTTGGTGACCACCTTGGGCACGCCAATGTGGTTTGCGTACATCGAGATGAGGAGGTTTTCCTCGTCCATATTGGTCAGCGTAACCACCGCGTCGGTCTTTTCGATCCCTTCGGAAAGAAGAACCGCCTGGCTTGATCCGTCCGCGTTGATGATCTCTGCCTTCGGCAGCTTTTCTGCCAGCGTCCGGCAGCGTTCAGGCTTGGTTTCGATCAGTTTCACGTCCACGCCGATATCGAGCAGGTCGGCCGCCAGATAATAGGCGATTGTGCTGCCGCCGATGATCATGATATCGCGCACCCGGCGGCTCTCGATATGCAGATTGCGGATAAGCGTCGCCAGATCGGCTGCCGAAGCGGTGACATAAATTTTGTCGCCCTGCTTGAGCTGGAAGTTTCCGTCCGGGATGAAAACCCCGTCTCCCCGCTCAACCGCACAGACCAGCACCCGCACGCCGGCAATCTTATACATTTCAGAAAGATGTTTATCGTTGAGGATGTTCCCTTCGCGCAGAACAATCTCCACAATTTCCACACGGCCTTTGGCGAACGAATCCCGCTTGAGGAAGGAGGGGAACTGCAACAGGCGGAAAATCTCGCTCGCTGCCGTTCGTTCAGGATTGATGGTCATACTGAGCCCCAGCTCCTCCTTTAAAAAGAAAAGCTGCTCGGCATATTCAGGGTTGCGCATGCGGGCAATGGTATGCGCGCAGCCAAGCTTGCGCGCGATGATGCAGCAAAGGATGTTGATCTCATCCGCGCTTGTCGCCGCGATCACCAGGTCACAGTCGCCGACATCCGCCTGCTTCTGCACCTTGAGGCTCGCGCCGTTTCCATGCACCACCATCACGTCGAGCGTCTCGACCGACTCCTGCAGCACCTGTTTGTTAGAGTCAATCACCACGATGTCATGGCCTTCCTTGCTGAGCTGCTCGGTCAGGGTATAACCGACCTTGCCGTCGCCCACAATCACGATCTTCATATTCCGTATCTCCTCTTGCCGTTTTCCCCCGGCATCTTTGCAAAACTTTAACCAAAATGCGCGAAATATTATTATAGTCTTTATATCCGAACAATGCAATACTATCACAGAAATTCCCCGGATACAAGGGGTTGTCCCGTAAAAAAAGCGCCCGCGGACTTCCGTCCGCGGGCGCTTCTCGCATTCCTTCCTACTGCCCGATTGCCGCCAGGGTGGTGCCTGGATAATAATGCGCGAGGATCTCATCAAAGGTGGCGCCCTGGCGCGCCATATAATCCGCTCCATACTGCGAAAGGCCGACACCATGCCCATAGCCGGTGACTGTGAAGATGAATTTTGCGCCGTCCCAGCTGATTGCAAAGTCGGAAGAACGCAGGTCAAGCAGCGAACGCAGCTCCTTGCCGTGCATCTGCTGATCCCCAGCCGAAAGTTTTGTCACATAACCGCCCTGCGAGCGTTCGAGCACCGAAAACCATCCGGACGGGTCGGCCCCGAGCTGGATATCCGGACAGGCGCCGCGCAGGGCCGCGGCGACCTCATCGGCGGAGAAGGTTTCGGTCGTGACGAAATCGGGCGCGAGCGTATCTCCGAAACTCTCGACCGGCACGAGGTAAGGCTTTCCGCCGATCCAGACATTGGCGGCGTCCTCGGTGGTTCCGGAGGACATCGAATGATAGGCCGCCACAATCGGCTCTCCCTCATAGGTCAGAAGGTAAGCGCTCACCGAATCCGCCGCGTCGCAGATGGTTTTCCAGTAGGCGTCTGCCAGTTCACCGTAACGTTCACGGAAGACCGCTTCGGTGGTGTAACTCTTCCAGTTGAGCGGGTCGGCCGAAAGGTCGGCGCCATTCAGCCGTTCTTCTCCGAGGCCTTCGGCGTTGAGCCGCTTTAGATTCAGAGCGTATGTATGCGCCGCCACCGCCTGCGCTTTGAGCGCTTCGGGATGAAAGGTCGGCGGCAATTCAGCTGCAAGCGCGCCGCGCACATAATCCCGCGCGCTCACCGAAAAAAGTTCGCCGGTGCGCTCGTCCAGGATTTGAAAGCCGTCGTCCTGCAGTTCCACCGTCTGATGCGGCGCGGCCGGTTCTGCAGGATCCCCTTCCTGCGGCTGCGAATTTGCAGGAACCCGGTTCTCATTATTCGTCTGTGCGCTTTGAGCCGGCTCCCGCACTGGGAGAAGCTGGAGATTTCCAGCATCCTGGTTCAGCGCCAGGAGTGGGATCAAAAACATAACCAGGGCAAACACGAGGGTGTTTATCAGTTTCATCTGTCTTTTACTTCCTCTCATTATGAAAGATTTTTCGCGAACGCCTTCATATTATTTCTATTTTCAGAATGTATTTGCTTGACTTCACCCCATAGCTACAGTACAATTATACCTGTCATCCGGCGATGTCAAACGCATCCAACCGACGAAAGGAGCCACCGAATCATGCATATGAAGGAACTCGACCTGCCCAGCGAACAGCTGCAGCAGGATATTAAAAGTTTATGCAACGAGTACGCGCAGTATAACAATATCAATCCGGAACTCTTCTCCAAATACAACGTAAAGCGTGGCTTGCGCAATGCGGACGGCACCGGTGTGATGGCCGGCATCACCCAGATCTGTAACGTCCACGGTTACCTCATCAACGAGGGGGAAAAGGTTCCCATCGACGGCGAGCTGACCTATCGGGGCGTCAATATTAACGACATTATCGCTGGCTGCGCCGCTGACAACCGGTTCTGTTTCGAGGAAACCGCCTGGCTCCTGCTGCTTGGCAATCTTCCCACCGGTCAGCAGCTCGCCAAATTCCAGGAGATGCTCGCTGAATCGCGCAATCTGCCCGACAACTTTACAGAAGATATGATTATGAAGGTCGCAAGCCCCAATATCATGAACATGCTCGCCAGGTCGGTCCTGGCGCTCTATACCTATGACTACCGCCCCGATGACACTTCAATCGAAAATGTCCTGCGCCAGTCGATCCAGCTGATTGCGCGGATGCCTTCGATCATGGTCAATTCCTATCAGGTGAAAAAGCGCGTCTACGACGGACGCAGCATGTACCTGCACAACCCCGATCCCGAGCTCTCCACCGCGCAGAACATTCTGCGCCTGCTGCGCTCGGACAAACGCTTTACCGAAGAGGAAGCGAATCTGCTTGACCTATGCCTGATGCTGCACAGCGAGCATGGCGGCGGCAACAACTCCACGTTTTCCGTGCGGGTGCTCACCTCCTCTGGCACCGACACCTATTCGGCCATCTCCGCAGGCATTGGTGCGCTCAAAGGCCCAAGGCATGGCGGCGCCAACTTTAAAGTCATAGAACAGCTCGAATACCTCAAGGCAAATGTCCAAAATTGGGATGACGACAACGAAATCCGCGACTATCTGCGCAAGGTCGTCAACCGGGAGGCAGGAGACCGGTCGGGGCTCATCTACGGCATTGGGCACGCGGTCTATACCAAAAGCGATCCGCGTGCCGCCGTGCTCAAAAAGAACGCGTTCCGCCTCGCGCACGGCACCGATTTTGAAGGGGAATTCCGCCTGCTCAATGCGGTGGAACGTCTCGCGCCCAATATCCTGCGTGAAAAATGGAAAACCGACCGCTCGATCTCCAACAATGTCGACCTCTATTCCGGGCTGGTCTACCGGATGCTCGGCATCCCGGACGAGCTGCATACGCCGCTCTTTGCCATCGCGCGCACGGTCGGTTGGTGCGCCCACCGGCTCGAGGAGATCTGCACCAGCAATAAGATCATGCGCCCCGCCTACAAGCCTGTCATTGGCGACCGGCCGTATATCCCCCTTGCGGAGCGCAAATAATCCAAATCCAAAAAAAGATACCTCTTGCCATCCCCGATGGCAAGAGGTATAATTATTAGGTTAATAATATGCAAATTTCAAGAATCCATACAATACGGAGGATTTCGATGCCTTATAAAACTTCCAAATTCATCTTTTTCTTTTCTATGGTTGCCTGCGTCGGCCTGCGCATCTATCTGAAGCTATCCTATATCGACCCGGATACCGGTTTTTACACCGACGAAGGCCGGCTTTTCGCCATCGTTTACGGCGTAATCCTTGGCGCGTCCTGCATCGCAATCATTGTAAGCGCACTGTTTTCCAGAAAGAACACATCCACGGTCTACGCGGCCTATCCAAACCAGGTGCGCGGGATGGCCGCCCTTGCGGGTATCGTGGCGCTGCCAGTCGCGGGGCTTTCCGCTTTCGCGCAGTTTTCATATATGGCCGACCTCGATTTTCCGGGCCCTGTCGTGGTGGGCGCCCTGATGCTCCTTTTGCGGCTCATCTGTCTTGCCGCCGCGCCGGTTGTCTCGGCTGTGCTGTTCATCTATATCGGTTTTAAAGGCACGGGCGATTCCCGTACCTTCCGGATCAACGGCCTACTGATGCTGGTGCCTCTCATTTGGCAGGTTGCCAATCTGCTGACCTCCTATATGTCCTATACTGCGATCCGCAGCGTTTCCGACCAGCGTTACACCGTTGTGATGCTGATCCTGCTGGTGCCGTTCCTGCTCGCATACGGCCGGGTGATGGGCGGCGTGAACCCGGAAAAAGGCATGCGGCAGATGACCGCGTTCGGGCTTTCCTTCGCAATTGTGGCGCTCAGCGTTTCGGCAGGCATCCTGGCCGCGCCGTTCTTTGGAAAGGCTACCGACATTGCAATCAGCCTTTCCGAAGCGGGCTTCTACTTCTGCCTGGGGCTTTACGCCGCGGCGCTCTGTATGAACACCGAATCAGAATAAATAAAAGCGGATAAAAACACAAGGGGCCCCATACCGATGGTATGGGGCCCCTTGCTGATTAAAAGAAGGAAAAACGCTTAGAAATCGATCCGGAAGGTCTTGTCCTGGATCTCCCGCATCGACATATCGGCGCAGCAAAGGCTCTCATACAGCCGCCACTGCTCATCGACTGTGGGCGCGACCGCGTTGAAGTAATCCTTGACCACGTCGCGGGCATAATCATGCGCCACAAAATGTCCGTCATCCGCGGCAAGGCGGCTCACGCAGGAGTCCTCCGCGTCCTTGCCGATGACCGCATACTTTTTCAGGAACGCCGCCGCTTCCGCTTCGCTCCAGCGGTTCTCCCACAGATTACGGGTGACCTCGAGCTTCGCATAGCCCGCAATCTCGACGTACTTGTGCCAGAGCGGCATCAATTCGACCAGCCCGGTATCCAGGCCGGCGTTTTTAAAGATCGTTTCACGCTCAAAGTCGAGCTGCTTTTCCATCGACAGGTCAAAGCACATGGGGATAACATACCGCGCCGAACCTTCAGTGAAGGCTGAAGATGAAGAAAACTGCGAAACGACCGCCATCTCCGGCCAGCAGGTATCGATAAAGGTCTGGGTGCGCTTCTCATAGTAGGTGATGTGGCCGGGTTCCATCTCATGTCCGATGCATTCCACTACATTATCCACTGTCCAGGGGAAGTTCAGATTGAAGTTGCGTTCATATTCGAGGTGGTTGTAGTCATAACCGAACAGGATCGACAAAAACGCCATGCCCGGATCGGCATATTCGCGCACCCGTACCCGCGGCATGCTGTTGCCGGTGAGGGTCATCCTACGCATCGAGATATCGTGGAATACCTGGGTGGTCTCCTTGAGAACCCGCAGGACCCTGTCCTTTGGAATGGAGATTTTTTCACGGAACGCCCAGGCCTTCTCCTGCGCGGAACCCGCGCCGGGCAGCGCCTGGCCGAGCTCCGCGAGGATATCGTCGAATTTTTTGTAGTCATAGTCGGGCGCCACTAGGCTGTAAAGCTCGTCGGTCATCGTATCGAACGGGATCTTTTCACCCAGCAGCATCCGGGTGCGGGTGCGCACATGGCCCACGTGGTCGATCAGGTAATTGACCCGGTGGATTTCTTCCGGGCGGGCGGTTTTTTTGTAGAGCGCGAGGTTGTCAAGCAGGTGGGTCGACTCGTCCAGAATGTCGCGCAGGGTGCGCCCGTGTTTCGCGTCCGCGATCTCATAGTCGGGCAGGATCTTGTATTCGCGGGAATACCGCATATCGGTCCTTCTCCAGAAAGGGCCTTCGGTATACCACTGGATATCGATATCGTCGTACCGGCTTTTGCATAAGGTCATTTCCTCATACTGTTTTGCCATTGCATTAAGTGCGGTTTCTGACATGACGGGAGACTCCTTTGTTCTGATTTTCTGTTATGGGGCGGTTATGCCTTCCCGCAGCGCGCGGCAATCTCCTCGCCGGTGGCGATCCAGACGTCGCCCGCGCGCTGCATCTCGTCGAGCAGCTTTTCCAGCATGAAGATGCGTCCCTGCTCGCCGACCGCCTGCGGGTCGAGCTGGAGGTTCAGCAAGGTGCCCCAGCGGCGCGCGCCCTCAAGCTCATAGCGCCAGTTTTGCAGCACGTCGTCCATCGAAGCGCTGCGCGCCTGTCCCGGCGGGATCGGCGGATCGAACGCAAAGGTGAAATACGGCAGATCGAAAAGTGCCCAATGAATCGGCAGTTCCAGCAGGCCCGCCGGTTCGCGGATATACGGCAGGTCACTGTCCGAAAGCGAGCTCGAATAGGCAAAGCCCAATTCCTTTGCGACACAGAGGGTTTCCTCGGTGATCTCCCCTTCCGGCATCCGAAAGCCCACCGGGTCTTTTCCGACCGTCTCCCTGAGGATCGACTGGGCCTCGCGCAGCCGAGCTTCCTGCTCCGCGCGGGGAAGATGTGCGAAGATCTCATGCTTTAGTCCGTGGCAGCCGATCTCATGGCCGCGCGCGGCAATTTCTTTCACCTTTTCCGGATAACGGCGCGCCACTTCTCCCGGCACAAAAAAAGTGGCCTTCACGCCGTAATTGTCGAGCGCATCCAGCAGATGCGGCAGTCCAAATTCCATACCGGTGCGACCGAGGCGCAGGATATCCCCTTCGTCCACGTCCACCTCCGGATAGAAAATCCGCCCATAGAATTCCGCGTCAAGGTTCACGCTGATCAGAGCGGCGCATCTTTTCCCTTCCGGCCATACTGCTTTTTCATTCCTCATGACCTTTGCCCTCCATGACCGATTTAAAGTGGTTTGCAATTTCAATGCAGGGGACGCTCCAGACATCGGGATTTTCCGCAAGATATTTGCAGAACTTCTCCAGCATAATTGCGCGGCCCGGGGTTCCCGCGATCTGCGGATGAAACGCGGTGGAACCGGAATTTCCGAAACGCGCCGCGCCTTCCACTTCACGAATCCAGTTTTGGTAAACGCAGTCGTAGGAGGCAAGCCGCGGCATCCCTTCGAGCACCGCAGGGTAGTTGTGCAGGACCGTCTGAACATAGTCGTCGGTCTGTTCGTCACGGCAGGGGATGTTGACGCCCTTTGTCGGCGTCCCCTCGACCTTGTACCAGCCGCATTCCTCGCCGCTGGTGCCCGCACTGGAATAGACAAAGCCGCCGTCGCTGTAAAGCCAGCGCTCGGTCTCGGGCAGCAGCGAACCGGTCGGACGGATGCCGAGCGCCTTCACACCGGCATATTTTAAGAAGATCTCTTGGCAGCGTTCGAACCGCTCGACCTGCTCCGTAAAGGTTTTTCCGTATGCGCCGGTGTGGTCAAGCCCATGGTGGGCGATCTCGTGGCCCTTGGCTAGGATCTTTTCCACCACGTCCGCATATTCCCGCACCATGTCCGCCGGTATGAACCAGGTCGCCCGAAGATCATACTCCTCCAGAATTTCAAGGATGCGCTGAGCGCCTCTGCGCGGTCCATACTGACCGATCGACGGCCCTTTGATATAGGCGGAACCGTTCGGCAGATGCCGGATCTTGTTGCGCCAGATGGTGTCGCCGTCCATGTCAAAGCCCAGGGAAAACGCGCATTTGGCTTTGTTTGGCCAAACCATAATGATTGCTCCTTTTCGTTGGTATTCTTGCCGCGCCAGCCGCGGCCGCAAATCTGCAAAAGCCTAAAAAGGCGGCCGGGAACCATATTCTGACTCCCGGCCGCCCCGTATTTCTTAACCGGGCGCCCTTACACCAGCATCCGTTTGCCGCCGTTGGGCGCGACAATCTGGCCGGTCACATAGTCCGCCGCTTCGGAAACAAGGAACAGCACCGTGTTCGCAACGTCCTTCGGCACCGCGATGCGTCCCATCGGGATGAGCGGGATCTCGTCCGCGACCAGCTCGAAGTCCGCTTCCCGCAGTCCGGGGGTGTCGGTCGTCGGGACCGGGATGACGTTCACGTTGATGTTGTACGGCGCGGCTTCCTTCGCAATCGAAGTGGTGAGCCCGATGATGCCCGCCTTCGCGGAAGCATAGTGGGCGCACTGGTCGCCGCCGCCGATCGCATAACCGGAACTGATGTTCACGATCTTGCCGCTCTTCTGGGCGCGCATATACGGGAACACTTCCCGGATCATGAAGAACGCGCTGTAGAGGTTGAAGCGAATGTAGTGGTCCCAACGCTCATCGGTGATGGTGAAGAAATCGCACGGAGGCTCGCCGCCGCCGCCATTGTTGACCAGAATGTCAACTGTACCGAACACCCGGACCGTCTCGGCAACCAGATTCTTGATGTCCTCGATTTTCATGATATCACAGTGACAGTATTCGGCAATGCCGCCCGCTTCGATAATCCCTTCCTTGACTTTCTTCCCGTTTTCATCGTTGATATCGCTGACCATGACCTTCACGCCGTAGGCGGCGAGCTCCTCCGCCACGCCACGGCCGATGCCCCGGCCCGAACCGGTGACGATCGCTACTTTTCCGCCGATCTGCAGATAATCTTTCATGACTGCTGCCCTCTTTCTCCTTCATTTTTCCGTTTGCCAAGATAAGCGGAGACCACGCTCTCGCTTTTGGCAATTTCATCGCCGGTGCCGAATTTGACAATTCTGCCCTGTTCGATAACACAGGCGTGATGTGCAATTTTAAGTGCTTTGCGCGCATTCTGTTCGACGAGCAGGACGCTCACACCCTGTTTGTTGATCTCGTCGATGATGTTGATGACATCGTTGACGATGAGCGGCGCAAGTCCGAGCGAAGGCTCGTCAAGCAGCAGCACCTTCGGGTTCGACATCAGCCCGCGCGCGATCGCGAGCATCTGCTGCTCCCCGCCCGAAAGGGTGCCCGCGCGCTGGCTGCGGCGTTCCTTTAAACGCTCGAACAGCTCGTAAGAACGCTCCAGGCCGGGCTGCCGGTTCTTTACCAGGTAGCCGCCCATCAGAAGGTTTTCCTCCACCGTGAGGTTTGGGAAAATCCAGCGTCCTTCCGGCACCAGCGCGATTCCCCGCGCCACCACCGCGTGCGCGGCCGATGTGAGCGGTTTCTCATCGTAAAGGATTCTGCCGCCCTGCGGTTTCAAGAGCCCCGCGATGCAGCGCATCAGGGTCGATTTGCCCGCGCCGTTCGCGCCGACGATGGACATGATCTCTCCCTGCCGCATCTCAAAGCTGACGCCGTTGAGCGCCTGGATTTTGCCGTAACTGTAAGTCAGGTTTTCTATCCGCAGCATCTTAGTCACCCACCCCCAAATAAGCGTCGATTACTTCCTGGTTCTGCTGGATCTCATCCGGCGTGCCTGTGGCCAGCTGTTTGCCAAAGTTGATGACCGTGATGGCGTCGCAGACATCCATGATGACGTCCATATGATGGTCGATGACCAGGATTGTGATGTCCCTGTGCGTGTCGCGGATATTTTTGATGATTTCGGAGAGCCGTTCCGACTCCTCCTCGTTCATACCGGCGGCCGGTTCGTCCAGAAGCAGGACTTTCGGCGAAGTGGCCAGCGCGCGTACGATTTCCAACCGGCGCTGCATGCCGTACGGCAGGTTGCTTGCGACGTGGTCGCGCATCTCCCAGAGGCCCACGCTCCTCAGTGACGTCTCGCAGGCTTCGGCGCACTGCCGCTCCTGCTCCCGGTATTTCTTTGTCTTTAAAACGCCTTCCACCAGGTTATAGGTCATATTCTTCTGATAGGCGATATGGACGTTTTCATACACGCTCAGGTCGTTAAAAAGGCGGATGTTCTGGAAGGTGCGCGCAATCCCCTCGCGCGCGATCTGATAGGGCATCTTCCCCGCGATGGATTCGCCTTCCAGGAAGATATCTCCCTCGGTGGGCCGATAAACGCCCGTGATCATATTGAACAGCGTGGTTTTTCCGGCGCCATTCGGGCCGATGATCCCAAAGATCTGGCCGCGCTGTGCTTTGATATTGACATGGTCGGTGGCCACGATGCCGCCGAACCGCTTGCAGGCATCCCTGATCTCCAGTGAATAGGTACTTGTTCCCATAGCTGTATCCCTTTCCCGATCTCTCGTATCGTTACTTTTGACTTTGTGCATCTGCCGGGCGTTTTCTAAATTTGCCGGTCACCCAGTGAAAAGCATTCTTAAAGTCCTTGAGACACAGCTCGCGCGTACCCATCAGGCCGGATGGGCGGAACAGGATGACAAAGACCACCAGCAGGCCGTAAAGCACCATGCGCCACTGTTCGGCGGAGCCGAAGCGCAGAAGTTCCGGAAGCGGCAATAGCAGGAGGCTTGCAAGGATAGTGCCGGTGAGGCTTCCGCGGCCGCCCAGAATGACGATAATGACCAACTCATCCGATTTGACCATTGTGAACATATTGGGCTGCAGGTAGTGCATATAGTGGCCCAGCAGCGCGCCCGCGCATCCGCACAGCGCACAGCTGATGACCATCGCTTCCATTTTATATTTGAAAATATTGATGCCAACCGACTGGGCCGCGAGTTCCTCTTCACGCACCGCAATACAGTTGCGCCCATGTTTCGAATTGATATAGAGCCGCAGGACAATGATCGTGACGATTACAATGATCCACACGGTGCCAAAGCTCGCGCCCTTCGGGATGTCCGAAAGGCCGCGCGCGCCGCCCGTGATCGAAGTCGCGTTCTGGATGATCAGCTTGATTGCCTCGCCGATCCCCAGCGTCACAATGATGAAATAGTCGTCCCGCAGTTTCAATGTGGGATAACTGACGATGGCGCCGACAATAGAGGCCGTGATCATCCCCGCGATGACGCCAAGGAAAATCGGGATTCCAAACTGCTTTGTCAAAAGCGCCGACGTGTAGGCGCCGACCGCCATGAAGCCCGCGTGTCCCATTGAGAACATGCCCGTAAAACCGCATAGGATCGACACGCCCAGGACAGCGATCATATAGATACCGACAAGAGTCGCTACACCCAACCAATATTCCATCTCATAACCCTCCTTCAGGCCTTGTCTTCGCTGGATTTCCCCATAAGGCCGGAGGGGCGGATCAGCAGAATACCAATGAGCAGTATGTATGCGAACAGGTCACGCAGGGTGGTGGAGACATAAGCGGAAATCATCGCTTCCGACACGCCCAGCACCAATGCGCCGACCACGGCTCCAGGAAGGCTTCCCAGGCCGCCGAACACCGCGCAGATGAACGCCTTGTTCGTATAGAAGGTGCCCAGCGACGGATAGGTCGTGTATTTCGCGCCGAGCAGCGCGCCCGCGACCCCCGCCAAAGCGCCCGCAATCAAAAAGATCGCCAGAATCAGCCGGTAGGTGTCCACCCCCATGAGGGAGGTGGTCTCCAGGCTGTAGGAGGCGCCGCGGATCGCAAGGCCCAGCCGGGTTTTACGGATGATAAGCTCCACCACCAGAAGGGACAGCATGCTCACTACAAAGATAACGACGTCCACCACGCCGACGCTCGCCCCAAAAATCTCAAGGCTCTGGGAGGAGAAGTTGACCGGATAGATCCGGAACCTTCCCGAAAACGCAATGATGATCAGATTGTCGCCCATGACCGAAATACCAAGCCCGATAATCATGAGGTAGACGCGCCGGGCGTTGCGCTTTAAGAGCGGGCGGTAGGCGACGAACTGGATGAACGCCGCCAGAGCCGCCGCCGCCACGATCCCCATGATCACACCAGCGAGCAGATCCTGCATCGCGTAGGTCAGGAAAAAGAATGTTGCGAACGCGCCGATGGTAACAGAGATACTGTGCGCGAAGTTGGTAAAGTTGAGTAGACTGTAAATGAGTGCGTAACCAACTGCCATCAATGCATACACACTGCCAACTGATAACCCGTTTATCAATTGCTGAATAAACAAATGAAGGCACCCTCCTTTTTTAAGAGCCCGCGCACAGTAACTATAGGTTCATTACAACCGCACGTACTCGTTATGGTTTTTTAATCTCTGCTCATGCAGTCTTTTCAGGCATAAACAGGCCCAGGGTTTTAAAATCGCCGTTTTCGATCTGGCAGATCGGCACTTCACGGTAAACCAGATGGGTTTCAGGGTCAAAGGTGATCTTACTGGTCAGACCCTCGATTTCGGTGGTGTTTTCCAGCTCGTCGCGGATCTTCTTCGAATCCGCCGCACCGGCCTTCTCGATCGCTCCGGTCAGAATCTTGAATGCGTCGTAAGCCAGATAGCAGTCCGGGCCGACGTTGACGCTCGGGTCATACTCCCATCTCTCGATAAAGTCTTCCAGCAGGGTGTGCACCTTGTCGGATCCGGTATCAACCGCAACGTTATAGATCATGCCCTCGACCGAATCGCCCGCGATGTTGAACAGGTCGCTGGACATCGCGCCCTCGGTGGTCAAAAACGGCTGCTCGATGCCGAGCTCGCGCGCCTGGTTGGCAATTAGGCCGATCTGCTTATAGTATCCCGCCGCGATGTAAAGCGCGTCGAAGTCACCGGAATTCTTGATGCGGGTGAGCACCGCGCGGTAATCCACATCGCCGGTGTTGTAAGCTTCGCTGCAGACGATCTTGCCGCCGGAAGCTTCCACATTCTTGGTGAATTCATTGGTGACGCCGATCGGGAAGTCGGAACCGATCTCGTAGATGATCGCAATGTTCTTATAGCCGCATTCCTTGACCGCGTACTGGCCGAGGATGGCGCCGCTCTGCGGGTCGTTGAGGCAGGCGCGGAACGCCCACGGGCGCACCTGGCCGTCGTCGGTCATGGTGACCTTCGAGTTGGTCGCGATGCTGGTGAGGACCGGGATTTCATATTCGCTGGCAACCTCCACAAGCGCGATGGTGCTGGCGGAGGAATCGGTCCCGATGAAGGCCACAACCTTGTCGTTCAGAATCGCTTTGCGTGCCGCGTTGGTCGTTTCCACCGCGTCGTCACGGTTATCGTACACCTTGATCTCGATCTGTTTGCCCAGCAGGCCGCCCTCCGCGTTTTTCTGTTCCGCCAGCAGCATGATAGTCTGAGAAAGCACGTCGCCGAAGATAGCGCTTTCTCCGGTCAGCGGACAGACCACGCCGATGCGGATGGTTTCCGCTTCGGCCGCCTGCCCTCCGACGGCGGAATCACCGGAAGCGGCTGGGGCCCAA
>NZ_QSBX01000001.1:107204-108507 GCF_003465835.1 Anaerotruncus sp. AF02-27
GAGCCGAAGAACTTCCGCAGGCCGCCATGGAAAGGGACAATGCCATTGCGAGGAGTATCGAAATAATTTTTTTCACGTTTTTTCCTTCCTTCTTTTAAAGCCCGGACGTAGCGATAACTGGGCTGTTTTGATCTGCTGTCCGCCGCGTTTGGGCCAGTATCGTCTGATTACATTTTCTCAGGCATAAACAGTGTCTGGATTTTAAGCGTCTGGTCTTCCACCTTATAGATGGGAACTTCACGGTAGACCAGATGGGTTTCAGGGTCAAAGGTGATCGTGCAGGTCAGGCCCTCGATTTCGGTGGTGTTTTCCAGCTCGTCGCGGATCTTCTTCGAGTCCGCCGCACCGGCCTTCTCGATTGCATTGGCCATCAGCTTGAAGGCATCGTGCGCTAGATAGCAGTCCGGCCCAACGTTGACGCTCGGGTCGTATTCCCACTTTTCGATAAAGTCCTCGAGCAGCGCATGCACCTTGTCCGACTCGGTGTTGACAGTGCCGTTAAAGACGAGCCCCTCAACCGCGTCGCCCGCGATGTTGAACAGGTCGTTCGACGTCGCGCCCTCAGTGGTAAGCAGCGGCTCTGTAATGCCGAGCTCACGCGCCTGATTGGCAATGAGGCCGATCTGCTTGTAGTATCCCGCCGCGATATAAAGCGCGTCGAAGTCACCGGAATTCTTGATGCGGGTGAGCACCGCGCGGTAATCCACATCGCCGGTGTTGTAAGCTTCGCTGCAGACGATCTTGCCGCCGGCCGCCTCCACATTCTTGGTGAATTCATTCATGACGCCGATCGAGAAATCGCTGCCAATTTCATAGATGATCGCAATATTCTTGTGTCCCAGTTCCTTGACCGCGTACTGACCGAGGATGGCGCCGCTCTGTGGATCGGACAGGCAGGCACGGAACGCCCAAGGCCGCACCTGGCCGTCGTCGGTCATGGTGATCTTCGAGTTGGTCGCGATGCTGGTGAGGACTGGGATTTCATATTCGCTGGCAACCTCCACAAGCGCTATGGTACTGGCGGAAGAATCGGTCCCGATGAAGGCCACGACATTGTCGTTGAGGATCGCCTTGCGCGCCGCGTTTGTTGTTTCCACCGCGTCGTCGCGATTGTCGTACACCTTGATCTCGATCTGTTTGCCCAGCAGGCCGCCCTCCGCGTTTTTCTGTTCCGCCAGCAGCATGATAGTCTGAGAAAGCACGTCGCCGAAGATAGCGCTTTCTCCGGTCAGCGGACAGACCACGCCGATGCGGATGGTTTCCGCTTCGGCCGCCTGCCCTCCGACGGCGGAATCACCGGAAG
>NZ_QSBX01000001.1:108517-272052 GCF_003465835.1 Anaerotruncus sp. AF02-27
CCGGAAGCGGCTGGTGCCGAATCCGAACCGCCGCAGGCGGCCATTGCCAACATCAATGCCAATGCCAAAAGAATAGCTGTCACTCTTTTCACACTTTTTCCTTCTTTCCGTATAAACTAGAGCTTATTTTGCCGCATCAGGCGGTTCATTGCCGTCTCATGAGAAAACAGCGCTTTTTTCGCACGTTGAAGCAGTTTTTCCCCCTCGATGTTCGCTTGCTCAACCACCTTCCTTTCGTCCAGTGTCAGCAGTTTCCGGTCCTCCATGACAAGTTTGCCATCGATCATCGAAAGGACCACTTCGCTGCCGTTTGCCGCATAAACAAGGTTTGGGATGAGATTGCGCAGGGGAGCAAAGAGCTGTGGCGCCATATGCGGCACCTGCAGATCCAACAGAATGAGGTCGGCTTTTTTTCCCACTTCCAGCGAACCGATCTCATGGCCCATTCCGATTGCCCGCGCGCCGTCGATGGTCGCCAGCCGCAGCATCTTCCACGCTGGCCAGATTTCCGGGTCGTGGAACTTGCATTTGTTGAGCAGCGCGCCCACCTTCATCTCATAAAAAAGGTTGCTCGTATTTCCGCCCGAGGTCTGGTCCGAACCGATTGCAAGCTTTGGGCTGTAGGAATTGAACTCATAGGCTGGCGGGATATTCCCGTCCACAATGGCCTCGCTGCCGGAGCAGAGCACCATCGCCGCCCCGGACTGCGCGAACCGGCGCAGTTCCGCGTCGGTGGCAACCGACAGATGGATGCCCACCAGCCGCTCATTCAAAAGCCCCAGCTCATCGAGCAGCGGGATGCTGCGTTTGTGGTAGCGCCGCTCCATCTGGTCGGTTTCCCGCTCGCCGCAGGCGAGATGCATATGGATCGCAAGCTCATTTTTCCGGGCGTATTCCCCCACTTCCAGCAGCATCTCTTTTGAAACGCGGTCCGGCCCCAGAGGGCTCATCGCGCAGGTGAGCCTGCCGCCGGCCTGCATGTGACAGGTTTCCACCAGTTTCCGGCTTTGTTCAAACAGCCGTTCTTCTACCGCTGGGTCAAGCGGGTAAAGCTCCCCCTTCGCGATCAGCGCGGTCCCAGGCGGCAGCCCGTGCACCTGCTGCGCAAGCAGGGCGCGTGTCCCTGCCTGGAGATGGTTTTCCGCGAGCAGGCACATATCCTCATTCTGATCCACAAAGGTGGTGGTCCCGGCTTTGAGCGCTTCCGCGATCATCACCATCGACCCCGCCCTGCCCGATGGGCCATCCAGCGCTTCCCGGTAGGGGATCGAACAGTCAGCCAGCCAGTTTTGAGAGTCCTGCGCCAGGCCTTTCCAAAGGCTCGCGCGGGTGTGCATGTGAGCATCAACAAGTCCCGGCATCAAAAGCTTCCCCGATGCGTCGATTTCCCGATGCGCGGGGTAAAGCTTCTCCAGCTGCTTTGTCTCGCCCACCGCGACAATCCGGTCCGCCTTCACCGCCACAGCCCCATCTTCAATGAGGCCGCAGCCCCCGGCGTCCGCCATGGTCACCACGACGGCGTGGCGGAACAGGTAATCCACCGTCACCGCATTCACACTCTTTTCCTTACTGCATCCACGCTCCGCCGTTCGGAGAGATCACCTGCCCGGTGAGGTAATCGCTTGCCGAAGACGCCAGGTACGCCACTGCATACGCGATGTCCTCCGGCTGTCCGACCCGGTGCCACAGGGTGTCGGCGATTTCATCCTCCCACGGGCGGATGCGCGCCATCCGGGTATCCACAAGGCCCGGCGCAACGCTGTTGACGTTGATGCGGTCCTTTGCGACCTCATGGGCGATCTCCTTGGTGAATGCGATTACGCCGCCCTTGGCGGCCGCATAATGCGGGTCGGAGAAATCTCCGGTGATACCCGCGCCTGAGCTGATATTGATGATTTTCCCGCTCTTCTTCGCGCGCATCAGCGGCAGGACGGAAATTGTAAAACGGTATACGCTGTTGAGGTTCAGTTCGATGAGGCGCATCCACTCTTCCTCGTTGATCGTATCCACCGTCACACCGCCGCCGCACCCGGCGGCGTCGTTGACCAGGATGTCCACCGTACCAAATTTGTCGATGGCAGTCTGGATCACCTTTTGGATGTCCTCATATTTGCGCACGTCACAGTACATGCCGATGCAGGTGCCGCCCGCCTGGGTGATGCCATCGGCCGTGCCTTTTACACTGTCTTCCTCAATGTCACAGGCCACAACGTTCACGCCGAGCCCGGCGAGTACCTTGGCAATGCCCTGGCCGATCCCATTGCCCGCACCGGTGACGATCGCGGTTTTACCGACCAGTTTAAAATAGTCGTACATTGCCTTTTCAATCAGTTTTGCTTCCATTATTCTCCTCCTCATTTATTTGCAACGATACAAAAGTTATGGAAATAACTGGATTCCCGCTTTTGCAGGTCACTATATTATTATAAACTGCATAAATATTTTTTCAATACAAAATCCCAAGTTATTCGACATTCCTTGACCTTTTATCCCCATCTATTGTGTCAGCAGGGAGTATCAGTCCGCAATTTCCGTGTGCGGATTGTGAAAGGCACCTCTGAGATCAGCACCGATGCAAAGATAAAGACGAATCCCAGCACCAGTTTTGCCGTGAGGATCTCGCCCATAAAGACGACCGAGAAAATCACCCCGAAGATCGATTCGGTACTCATCAGGATCGACGCGCTCGACGGGTCCGCATATTTCTGCCCGACGTTCTGCAAAAGCAGCGCCAGCGCCGTGCAGGCAAGGGCCAGATAGAGCACCCCGCCGGTCGCGCCTGGATGCCACTGTGGATGGAATCCTTCGAGCGTAAAGGTCGCGATCCAGGCGAATGCGGCGCAGAACCCGAACTGCAGAATGGTGATGAGCACCGGGTCCTTCCCATCCCCGTATTTTCCGACCGCCGCGATATGCACCGCGAAGAACAGTCCGCTCGAAAGCGCCAGCAGATCTCCCGGCAGGATCGAAAAACCGCTTGTGACCGAGGAGAGCAGGATGCCCGTCACACATAAAAACGCCGCGATCAGATTGTGCGGCGCGGGCCGTTTGCCGCCGATCATCCAGAATACAAACGGCACAAGCACGCAGTAGATGGAGGAAAGGAATGCGCTTTTCCCGGGCATGGCGAGCGTGACACCCAGCGTCTGCAGCCAGTAGGCCGCGAACAGGCACGCGCCGATAATCGCGCCGCTGATGAGCGAATCCCGGTCAAGTTTCTTGAATTTTTTGAAAAAGATGATTGACAGTACGATACATGCCAGTGAAAAACGGCTCGCGATCAGCAGGTTCGGCTGGATCAGTTCCGCCGAGGATTTGACCACCACCAGCGAACTGCCCCAGATGATCCCCACCAAAAGCAGCGCCGCGCGCGAGCCGAGCCAAATCCAACTCTTCCGTTTCGTTTCCACGCTTTCCCCTCTCCTTTATGCCGACGCCGCCTGCGCGCGCGGAGCCGGTAAAATCACTGTGCCGGACTGGCCGCGCACCGCCTCGAGCGCCCGGTCAAGCGATGCGATCACCGCTTTTTTCCCGCATTGTGCAAATTCGACCGCGGCCTGAATTTTCGGCAGCATACTCCCCGGCGCAAACTGTCCCTGCGCGCAGAAGCAGACCGCTTCGTCCGCTGTGATCCGGTGCAGCGCGATCTGATTCGGCTTGCCCCAGTTGATGACCACATGCTCCACCGCTGTCAGGATGAGCAGCATATCCGCGTCCAGAAATTTTGCGAGCTTCGCGGCAGCCAGGTCCTTGTCGATCACAGCCGGCACGCCGACATACCGTCCGTCCCGCCGCACCACCGGGATTCCGCCGCCGCCCGCGGCAATAACCACATTTCCCTGTTCCACAAGTGAGCGGATAACCTTTTTCTCGAGGATATCCACCGGCTGCGGGCTGGCTACCATCCGCCGCCAGCCGCGGCCCGCGTCCTGCCGCATGCAGTAGCCCTTGTCCGTGGCAAGCGCCTGCGCCTGTTCATAGGTATAAAACGCGCCCACCGGTTTGGACGGGCTGCGGAAAGCCGGGTCGTCCCGGTCTACCACCACCTGTGTGACGACCGCGGCCACCTCTTTATGGATGCCGCGCGCATGCAGCTCGTTTGCGATGCTGTTCTGGAGATGGTATCCGATGTATCCCTGGCTCATTGCCCCGCATTCCGCGAACGGCATTTCTGCCGGAATCACGCCGCTTTGGGCGGAAGCACCCATCCCAAGGTTGATCATCCCAACCTGCGGGCCATTGCCGTGTGTGATAACAACCTCGCCGCCCGCCTCGATCAGATCCACAATCGATTTGGCCGCGCCTCGGGCCAGCCGGAGCTGTTCGTCCGGCGTTTTGCCCAGGGCATTGCCGCCCAATGCAATTACAATCCGTTTTCTGTCCATAGCCCTCATTCCGTTCAAATTACTGCAGCGTCGCATACATGACCGCTTTGATGGTGTGCATGCGGTTCTCCGCTTCGTCGAACACCACCGACTGCGGACCGTCAAACACCTCGTCGGATACTTCCATCTCGGTGATACCGAATTTTTCCGCGATCTCTTTGCCGGTGGTGGTGTTGGTGTCGTGGAAGGACGGCAGGCAGTGCATAAAAAGCGCGTCCTGCTTGGCAAGTCCCATAACCTTCGCATTCACCTGGTATGGGGTCAGCAGCTTGATGCGGGTTTCCCACACGCTGTCCGGCTCCCCCATCGAGACCCAGATGTCGGTGTAGATGATGTCGGCGCCGCGCGCGCCTTCCGCGATGTCCTCGGTGAGGGAAACGCTGCCGCCGCTTTGGGCCGCAAGCTTTTTGCAGGTATCCACCAGCTCCTGCGCGGGGAAAAGCTCCTTGGGCGCGCAGGCGGTAAAATGCAGCCCCATCTTCGCGCAGGCGACCATCAGGGAGTTGCCCATGTTGTTCCTGGCGTCGCCGAAGAAGGTAAAGCGCAGCCCTTTGAGCGCGCCCTTTTTCTCCTCGATGGTCATAAGGTCTGCAAGCATCTGGGTGGGATGAAATTCATCCGTGAGCCCGTTCCAGACCGGCACGCCCGCGTTTTCCGAAAGCTCTTCGACCAGATTCTGGCTGAACCCGCGGTATTCGATCCCGTCGTACATGCGCCCCAGCACATGGGCTGTGTCCGCGATGCTCTCCTTTTTTCCCATCTGACTGCTGCCTGGATCGAGGTAGGTCACGCCCATTCCCAAGTCCATACCGGCCACCTCAAACGAACAGCGGGTACGGGTGGAGGTCTTTTCAAACAAAAGCACGATGTTCTTGCCAGCAAGCCAGCGATGCGGCACGCCCGCGCGCTTCATGCTTTTAAAATCCTTTGAAAGATCCAGCAGGTAACGGATCTCCTGCGCTGAAAAGTCCAAAAGTTTCAGGAAACTTCTCCCTCTGAGGTTGATTGCCATGATTTTTACGCTCCTTTATTCCAATTTGGTTTGTCCGGCCCTGTTTCAGAGCCTTTGCAGCGGCATGCTCATGCAGCGCGGGCCGCCGCGGCCCCGTGAAAGCTCTGCGCTGGGGAGTTTAAGCACCTTGACGCCGGAGGCCTCCAATATCTCGTTGGTCACATAGTTGCGGTCGTAAACCACCACTACGCCGGGCGAGATGCAAAGCGTGTTCGAGCCGTCGTTCCACTGTTCGCGTTCGGAGGCAATCTGGTTCTTCCCGCCGCAGTGGATCAGTTTGACGCTGTCGATGCGCAGATACCTGCCGAGCACCTGTGCAAGGCTTCCGGAGACTTCACGTGTATGGATTTCGGGTTTTCCTTTGCCGGTCAGCTCAAAAATCCGCAGCGTGTCGAGGATGCCGGGATGGACGGTAAATTTATCCACATCAATCTGGGTAAACACCGTGTCCAAGTGCATGAACGCCCGGGTGCGGGGGATGTCGAATGCCAGCACCGTATCAATCTCAGCCGTTTCGTCCCGGAATATATTTTGGGCAAGCAGCTCGACCGCCTCCGGCTGGGTGCGTTGAGAAATCCCAACCGCAAGCACGTTGGAGCTCAGATTCAGGATGTCGCCGCCTTCGATGCTGAGGTGTTCGTCCGGTGTATAGTAGAGCGGTACCCTGCCCGCGTAGTCCGGATGGTAATTCAGGATGTATTTTCCATAGATGGTTTCCCGGTTGCGGGTAAACGAGCTCATATGGTTTAAGCTGACTCCGTTTCCGATACAGGCGAATGGGTCGCGGGTAAAGTACAGGTTCGGGATGGGGTCCATCACAAAATGGGTGTCAGGCTGGGTGAGGCTGGCTAGCCGGTCTTTTTTATGGGATGGAATCTCATTAAGGCAGATGCCTTCCATCGTTTTGAGCACCAGTTTCCTGGGATCTGAAAAACTGAGCAGGTAATCGTACAGCTCCTCCTGATAGTTGACCGCCAGGCTGTCCGCCTGTTCAATCACCTCCCGGACAAAGGCCTTCTTCAGGCGTTCATCCTGAGATATCGTTTCCACCACAAGATCCTCCAGATACAGGACCTCCACCCCGTTTTCACGCAGGGTGTCTGCGAAACGGTCATGTTCGAGCTGTGCGCCATACAGATATGGAATATCGTCAAACAGCAACTGTCCCATTGTATTTGGGCTGAGATGCTCCAACTCCTTGCCCGGCCGCTGTAAAAGGATCTTTTTCAGGGGGCCGATTTCGCTTTTTACGCAAATGGGCAATTCGTTTCCTCCTTTCAAACGGATTATCACTGCCCTCTATTTTAACAGACCCTTAACAGGTTTTCCGGACAGTAAAAAACGGTGTTTTTGTATTATAAGCAGAACTTTCCACACGCATTTCCCTTCAGATATGGGATATACCGCCGAAAAACAATTCGGCAACTTATCTAAAATCCACTTTTAAATACAATAGATTTCATGCGAAATGTCTGTGCAAAGCAAAAATGAAAGTGAAATCAAATCCGGAATATGGTATAATTTTTTACAGACAGTCAGCGGAGGGATTTGGATCGCTATGAAAAAACTCATTGAAATGCAGTCGTTCGCCCGTTCCCAATTTGATCAGGGCCGCCTTTTCAGCTTTGATCAGGAAGTTATCGACCGGCCGACCACCCCGCTCATCCACCAGGAGGCCCGGTTCCTTTACGTCAAAAACGGAAGCGGCGAGATCTCCCTGCAGGGAAAATCCTATTCCCTCACAAGCGGCAGCCTGGTCGCGATCCTGCCCTGGCAGGTCAGTGACATCATCCAGGTGGACAGCCCTCTGCAATATGTCCTGATCGCGTACCATTTCGATACGGTCGAACGCATCGCGAAGCTGTTCCGCGGGGTGGACGGGCAGCCGCTGCCCATCCAGCCGCTGATTGAGGAGAAGCCGGTTGTCCAATGTGATCCCAACCGGCTACCGGAAGTGGAATTTATTCTGGATACGCTGCGCTGTGAGCTCGGCATGGAATCCACCCTTCAGCTTTCGGAGGAAAAACCGTTCTCCAGCATCATGACCGCCAGCATGCTGGTGCAGCTGCTTGTCCTCTACTGCCGCAGCGCCATGGAACAGTCCCAGACAAAGCGCGACGCGATGATTGATTACACCGAGATCCTGCGTTACATGTATCTGCACTGCAATGAAAAGCTGACCCTGAAACTGCTCGCAAGCGTCTTTTTCTGCAGCGAATCCACCGTGAGCGCCAACATCACCCAGATGACCGGGCTCTCCTTCTTCGATCTTCTCAACGAGATGCGTATCGGCAAAACGGTCAACTTCCTGCTCTACACCGACTTCACCCTGAAGGAAATGGCGGAATTTCTCGGCTATGTGGACGAATCGCACATCTCCAAAGTCTTTGCCGCGCGGATGGGGGTCAAAATCGGCGAATACCGCAACACCTACCAGAAAGTCCAGAACATCTGCCAGATCGAGGAAAGCCGCGTTTCCTACACGCTTGTAAATTACATCTACCGCAACTACGAAAAGAAACTTTCCGCAAAATCCGTCGCGCACAATTTCGGCATCTCGGTCGAGCAGCTCCATCGCATCATGCTCTGCCAGGTAGAACGCAATTTTGAGGACTTTTTAAATCTGGTGCGGGTGAACCGGGCCTGCGAGCTGCTCGCCGCAACCAAAAAGAGCGTCCTCGAAATTGCGCTCGATGTCGGCTACCACAACCCCAAAACCCTCACGCGCAATTTTTTAAAGCTCATGGTGATGACCCCCAGCGCTTACCGTACGAAAGCGCAGCACAGCCGTGTTGCGCATCTGAACGGTTAAAAAATAAAACAAGGCGGAATATCCGAAATGGATATTCCGCCTTGTTTTATTTTGCTGTTCCGTTTTGTCCCCTGTAATCAGTCGCCGGCCCGTTGCTGCTCAGTGACAAGCTGGTTCGGGATGCCCTGGCCGGCATGGCTTTGGCCATCGGCCGAAGGCAGGTCGCGGATCGCGGTGAGCTGGTAATGGTCCCTCACCTTCAGCAGCTCATAGTTCATAAACTTGATGGGTTTCGGCTTTTCGTCGGTGCCGATGCGCTGGGTCCAGGCGTTTGCGGGCGGCACATAGCCGACTGTCACAGTGAACTGGTCGCCCTTCTTGACGACCGATTCGACACTCGGGGTATAAAGTCCGACCTGGCCCGTGACCGGGACGTAATAAGTCTTGGTTTCCTCATCGTAATAGTAGGTGGTCTCGTAATCGCCGAAGCTCTGATGTTCGAGCTTGACATCCGGCCCAAACAGCCGCGCGCAGGCCACGTCCACGTCGGAGGAAGGCACAATCAGCCGCTCCATTGCATCGAACTGGTAGCTGTCCCGTTTTTCTCCGAGCAGCGTGCTCCAGAGCGACGACTGCAGCAGGAACAGTGGGTCCGCGTCGGTGGCTTTTTCAAACGGCACCGGGTCGAACATCAGCACAGGATAGATGATCTGTTCAAACTGCTGCTTCTCGCGGGAGTTATCGAGCATCCCGCGGGTGAAATTGACGCAGAAGATGGTCAGCCCAATAAGCCCGACAATCGACAGGAAAATGAAAATTCCCCCGATCGGCGCGGCATATTTGTTTTTACGGTAGTGAATCCGGTCCGCCGGCAGATTCTGCCGGCCGGCCGGCTTTTCGGAACGCTTCTTTTTTCCCATGCCTTTTCCTTTCCAATGTAGGTTTATCTGGTTTGGCCGTCTCCGGTCACAATGTATTTGCAGGAGCAGAGCGCCTCAAGGCCCATCGGGCCGCGCGCGTGCAGTTTCTGGGTGGAGATGCCGATCTCCGCGCCGAAGCCGAATTCCCCGCCGTCGGTAAAACGGGTGGACGCGTTGACATAAACCGCAGCCGAATCAATCCGTGCGGTGAAGGCCTGCGCATTGCGGTAATCATTTGTGAGAATCGCTTCCGAATGGCCGGTCGAATAGGCTTGGATATGTTCGATCGCCTCATCGAGCGTATCGACCACCCGCAAAGCAAGGATATAGTCGTCGTATTCGGTGGCGTAGTCCTCCTCGCTGGCCGGGACAACGCCGGGAATGAGAGCGGCTGTGCGCGCACAGCCGCGCAGCTCCACACGATGTTCGTCAAGCGCCTCTTTCAGCTTCGGCAGAAACAGCGGCGCGATCTCGCGGTGGACCAGCACCGTCTCGACCGCGTTGCAGACCGAAGGACGGGAGGTCTTTGCATTGTCGCAGACCCGTACCGCCATCTCGAGGTCGGCAGAGGCATCCACAAAGATGTGGCAGTTGCCCGCGCCGGTCTCGATGACCGGGACGCTGGCGTTTTTCACCACGCTCTGGATGAGTCCCTTGCCGCCGCGCGGGAAAAGCACGTCGATATATCCATCGAGCGTCATCAGGTCGGCAGCCGACTGGCGGGTGGTATCGGTCACCAGCAGGATGCAGTCGGCGGGAAGCCCCGCGGACTGTACCGCTTCGCGCATCAGCTCCACCAGCATGGTGTTGGAATGAATCGCTTCCTTGCCGCCGCGCAGGATGCAGACGTTTGAGGATTTGAGGCAGAGCGCGGCCGCGTCAACCGTCACATTCGGGCGCGCCTCATAGATCATGCCCACCACGCCGAGCGGCACCGTAACCTTTTCGATCTTAAGGCCGTTCGGACGGCTGCCGCCGCCGGTCACCCGGCCGATCGGGTCCTCCTGTCCCACAATCTCCAGCACGGCCTTTGCAATTCCCGCGATCCGGTCCTCAGTCAGCCGCAGGCGGTCCTGCAGCGACTGGGTCATACCGTTTTCCTGTGCCGCGGTGAGATCCTTTTCATTGGCGGCGATGACCTCCTGCGTCCGCGCGCAAAGCGTGTCCGCTATGGCGGAAAGCGCCCGGTTCTTCTGCGCGGTCGTCACACAGGAAAGTATGCGCGACGCGGCTTTTGCGCGTTTGCCAAGCTCTGTCAGACTGTTCATCAAAACACCTTGCCTTTCCAGCTTGTTCTATGTGTGGTCAGGCTTTCCGGGGCACAAAGTAAGTCCCGATCGCCTTGTTTTCAAACAGGTCGTACAGCCGTTTCGGGTTCTGGCCATTCATGATGACCATGCCGATCCCCTTTTCGGTTGCAATTTGCGCCGCGTGCACCTTGGTGATCATGCCGCCGGTGCCGCGCGCACTGCCCGCGCCCGCCGCCGCCGCTTCGATCTCCGGGGTGATCACGTCCACCTCCGGGATCAGCTTCGCGCCCGGGTTGGTACGGGGATTCGCGTCGTAAAGTCCGTCGATGTCGCTCAAAACCACCAGCAGTTCCGCGTTCGCAAGCACCGCGACGATGGCGGACAGGGTATCGTTGTCCCCAAAGGTCCCGCCGTATTCGATCTCCTCGGTGCAGACCGAGTCGTTTTCATTCACAATCGGGATTGCGCCCATGTCGATCAGGCGGTTGAAGGTGTTCTGGACGTTCTGTTTGCGTACCCCGTCGTCCACCACGTCCCGCGTGAGCAGGATCTGGCCGGTCACATGGTTATATTCCGAAAAATGTTTGTCGTATATGTACATCAGCTCGCACTGGCCGACAGCGGCGACCGCCTGCTTGCCGGGCATGTCGCCCGGTTTTTTCGCAAGCCCCAGCTTGCCCACGCCGACGGCCATCGCGCCGGAACTGACCAGGATGATCTGTTTTCCGCTGTTTTTGAGGTCGGCAAGCACCTTCACAAGCTGTTCGACCCGGCGGATATTGAGAAGCCCGCTCTCATGGGTCAGTGTGGAGGAACCCACCTTTACAACCACCCGTCTGACATTTTGAAAATTACGATCCATCTTCTATCGTCCCTTTATTTCGTTTTCCATATCCTGCAAAGTCGGGATGCGTTCCACCCGCAGGGAAAGAATCCGCTGCTCCTCGACCACCAGGATGGTGATTACCAGATCTTTATACTGGTACTTTTCACCCACCTCGGGGATGTGGCCAAGCATTTCCATCGCCCAGCCGCCCACGGTGTTATAATCGCTGTCAAAATCCCTGGCATCTTCGTCCAGATCCTCCAGCAGGGAAAAGACATTCATATCGCCGCTCACAACATAGGTGTTATCGCCCGTCTTGACCAGATCGGGCACCACTTCGTCGCTTTCGTCCCAGATGTCGCCGACAAGCTGCTCGAGCACATCCTCCATCGTGACGATGCCCATTGTGCCGCCATAGTCGTCGGTTACGACTGCCAGATGCAGTTTCTTTGCCTTGAGTTCGGCCAGGAGCGCGGAAATCTTCATCGTCTTATGCACATAGACGCAGTCGGTCAGCAGGTGCGCCACGCGGGTCTCCTCCCCGGTGACCACCGCCTTGAGCAGGTCGCGCACCTGCAAAACGCCAATAATGTTGTCCACCGTCCCACGGTAGACCGGGATACGGGAGAAATGCGCCTCCAGCACCGTACGCAGCGCCTCTTCGAGCGGATCCTCCACATCGATGGTCACCAGGTCAACGCGTGGGGTGAGAATCTCCTGGACGCTGATCTCGTCGAATTCAAGCGCCGACTGGACCAGCTCGCTTTCGGATTCTTCCAGCACGCCTTCCTGTTCGATCGATTCGACAATGTATTTGAGTTCCTCCTCGGTCACCGACGGCTGCGCGTCGGTACCTTTGAGCATGCGCAGAGCGAATTCCTTGATCTTGACGAAGATGAATACGACCGGCGTGAGCAGCCTTATGAAAAACCAGAGCAGCCCGCCCGTCTTCATTGCAATCGATTCGCTGTTTTCCTTGGCCAGCGTTTTTGGCAGGATTTCCCCGAAGATCAGCACCAGCACGGTCATGACAGCGGTTGCGATCGCCGCGCCCGACGCGCCGAACAGGCTGGTAGCCAGCACTGTCGCCACCGATGCGCAGGTCATGTTGACCACGTTGTTTCCCACGAGGATGGTGGATAGCAGACGGTCAAAATCGTCCGCGACCTTCAATGCGCGCTGTGCCTTTTTGTTGCCCTCCTGCGCGTAATTTTTCATGCGGATTTTGTTGAGCGAAGAATAGGCCGTTTCACTGGCCGAGAAAAACGCTGAAAAGCAAAGCAGGACCATCAGCGCGATATAAAGGATACCGCTTGTACTGTCCAAGAAAAATCGAACCTCCAGATTTACATTAAGTATAATTTCGAGCGGATATACAATTGCAAGGATGCAACTGTTAGTATCATAGCAAATTCCGCGTCGATTAACAATCTATTCTATCATAAGTTTACTGAAAATTCAAATCCGCAAAATAAAAATCCCTTTTATCCCAGCGCTTAGGCGAAAAGCCCATCGTTTTCACCAGTATCCCTGATTGAAAGCGGTTCAATCGTGTGATAGAATGGACCCGGCAAATCGAATTTTAGAAAGGGATTAATTATGGATCTTGAACGAATCACAAATCCACTGCACCCCATGTATAAGCGAGCTTTAGAACTGTATCAAATCAGTTTTCCACTTCATGAACAACGAGAGGCGTTCTCTCAAGCTGCAATTTTGAATGATGATACCTATCACTTCGAATTGATTTACGATGCGGGCGTTTTCGTAGGGCTTGTTTTATATTGGGAAAATTTGAACTATATCTATATAGAACATTTTTGTATTTTGCCGGAGATGCGAAACAAGCAATATGGAAAGAGAGTACTTTCCCTTTTGCAGAAACAGAAGAAAACTCTTATACTTGAAATTGATCCTCCCATCGATGCAGTATCTATAAGAAGAAAAGGATTCTATGAACGATGTGAATTTGTTGAGAATCCGTATTTCCATATTCACCCTCCTTACCATAAAGGAGACAAGGGACATGAACTTGTTGTCATGAGCAGCCCCAGGCCGATTTCACAAGCGGAATACGATGCCTTTTATGCTCATTTACAAAACAAGATCATGAATCATGCTTTTTTATAAATTTTCGTTTGCCGGACAGCCGCTATCTTTCAAGCGGCTGCCTGCTCTTGTCTATCCTGACGAATCATTGAGAGGAGCAGCCTTCGGCAGCACAAAAGAGAAACCAAAAACGCCCCCGGCCAGTGGCCGGGGGCGTTTTGTTATCTGATGAAGCAGCTTTTAGTTTCCTTTGGCGGCGTTCTTCTTCGCCTCCATCGCGATGAGCGCGTCGCGGCGGGAGAGGTTGATGCGGCCCTGCTGATCGATCTCGGTGACCTTGACAATCACTTCGTCGCCCACGGCGACAACATCCTCCACCTTCTCGACGCGGCCCATATCGAGTTTCGAGATGTGCACAAGGCCCTCCTTGCCGGGGGCGAGCTCGACAAACGCGCCGAAGTTCATCAGGCGGGTGACCTTGCCCTTGTAGATCGCGCCGACCTCCGGGTCGTTGACGATCGTTTCGATGATCGAGATGGCGCGGCGGATGCCGTCCGCGTCGGTCGAGGCAACAACCACAGTACCGTCATCGTCGATGTCGATCTTGACGCCGCAGTCGGCGGTGATCTTCTGGATCACCTTTCCGCCCGAACCGATGACCTCACGGATCTTGTCCGGATGGATGTGGATCGATTTTACCTTGGGCGCGTATTTGGAAAGCTCCTCGCGCGGCGCGGGGATGACCGGCAGCATGATGTCGTTGAGGATATACATCCGGGCCTTATAGGTCTTTTCGAAGGCCTCCTTGATGATGTCGTAGGTCAGGCCGTCGATTTTGAGATCCATCTGGATCGCGGTGATACCCTTTTCGGTGCCGCCGACCTTAAAGTCCATGTCGCCGAAGAAGTCCTCGAGCCCCTGGATATCGACCATGGTCATCCAGCGGTCGCCTTCGGTGATGAGTCCGCAGGAGATGCCCGCGACCGGCCGTTTGATCGGCACGCCCGCGTCCATCAGGGCGAGCGTAGAGCCGCAGATCGAGCCCTGGGAGGTGGAGCCGTTCGAGGAAAGCACCTCGGAAACCAGGCGGATGGTGTACGGGAACTCCTCCACCGACGGGATCACCGGCTCAAGCGCACGCTCCGCGAGCGCGCCGTGGCCGATCTCGCGGCGGCCGGGGCCGCGGCTCGGACGGGTCTCACCGACCGAGTAGGAGGGGAAGTTGTAGTGGTGGATGTAGCGTTTCTGCTCCTGGTCGTCGATGCCGTCGAGCTTCTGCGCTTCGCTGACCGTTCCGAGGGTGCAGACGGTCAGCACCTGGGTCTGGCCGCGGGTGAACATGCCGGAACCGTGGACGCGGGGCAGCAGGCTGACTTCGGCAGCCAGCGGGCGGATCTCGTCCATCTTGCGGCCGTCGACCCGCTTCTGCTCATCGAGCAGCCAGCGGCGGACGATCTTTTTCTGGAGCTTATACATCACTTCGTCGAGAATGGCCGGGTTTTCCAGGCCGTCGTCGAATTTTTCATGCACACGGTCGACGATCGGCGCGAGCCGTTCGTCGCGGACCACCTTGTTGTCGGTGTCGAGCGCAACCTTCACATCTTCGGCGCAGAAGGATTCCACAGCGTCGAACAGGTCGTGCGGGACTTCCATCGACTCAAAGGAGAACTTCGGCTTGCCGATTTCAGTCTGCACTTCCTTGATAAAGCGAACCATCTTTTTAATTTCAGTGTGGCCCTTGATAATCGCGTCGAGCATGACTTCGTTGCTGACCTCATTCGCGCCGGCCTCGATCATGCAGATGACGTCCTCGTTGGCGGCGACGGTGAGGTTGAGATCACTCTTCTCACGCTGCTCGGCATTCGGGCAAACGACGACTTCGCCGTCGACCAGGCCGATGTTCGCGCCCGCGATGGGGCCTTTCCACGGGATGTCCGAGATGGACAGCGCGAAGGAGGTTCCGATCATGCCGGCGATTTCCGGCAGGCAGTCGGGATCGACCGACATAACGGTCATGACAACCGAACAGTCGTTGCGCATATCCTTCGGGAAAAGCGGGCGGATCGGGCGGTCCACCAGACGGGAAGCCAGAATCGCCTTATCGCTCGGGCGGCTTTCGCGCTTGATGAACGAGCCGGGGATCTTGCCGACCGAGTAAAGTTTTTCCTCAAAGTCGACCGACAGCGGGAAAAAGTCGATGCCCTCGCGGGGTTTCTGGGAAGCTGTTACGTTGCAGAGCACCACCGTCTCGCCCCAGCGCACCAGCACCGAGCCGTTCGACAGGCAGCACATTTTCCCGGTTTCGAAGGTCATCTTGCGGCCGCCGAATTCGGTTTCGAATACCTTGTAATTTTCGAACATTGTTGTTCCTCCGTTTCAAAGAAAATAAAGCGTTTATTTTCACGGAGCCGTGTCCTTTTTAGCAAGTATCGCAGCCTCCGAAACGGTCGTTTCGGGCGCTCCGGTAACTGCTAAAAGTGCGCTCACGGCCCCATGGCGAACCACTGGAATACGCAGGTGAAGGCAGACGGCATATCCGCCGTCTGCCTCCACAGCAGGCTGCTTACTTGCGCAGGCCCAGTTTGGCGATCAGCTCGCGGTAGCGGTTGATGTCTTTCTTGGCCAGGTAGTTGAGCATGTTTCTTCTCTTACCAACCATTTGCAGCAGGCCACGGCGGGAATGATGATCCTTCTTGTGGACCTTCAGGTGCTCGGTCAGGTCGTTGATCCGTTTGGAAAGGATTGCGATCTGCACCTCCGGGGAACCGGTGTCTCCCTCGTGGGTTTTGTTCTGCTGAATGATTTCCTGTTTCTCTTCTTTGCGCATCATGATAAAATCACCTCATAAAATTTTCCGTCCTGAATCTCAGGGACAGGCGGGTGATAACCCCCGTGTAAAAACGGGCGTGAATCCCTGTCTCCGGGAAAAAGGCCGCTTGAATTGAAATTATAGCATAGTATGGGCGGTTTGTAAAGGCTCCATACCGGGATCAAAAAACTTTTTGCGAAAAAATGCTACAGCGCCGTAATATAAGTGCGCGCGTAGGGCAGCGCATCCTGCGTGTCCCGCTGGATCTGCTCCTTGAGCTGGTCCACCGAAGCAAACCGCTGCTCATCGCGCAGGAACTTCAAGAGCCGCACCTGTACCTTTTTCCCGTAAAGGTCGCCCGAAAAGCCGTACAGGTAGGTTTCCGAGTTGACCGCCCGGCTGTCCTCCACCGTGGGGCGCACTCCGACGTTGGTCACCGACGGGTACCATTTGCCCTCAGCCATCGAAGCCGAAGCGTAGACGCCGTGACGCATCGCGACAAACCCGTTTGGCAGCCGCTGGTTGATGGTCGGGGAATCGATCGTGCGCCCCAGTTTTTTGCCGGGCACGACCGTGAAGTCATAGCCGAACGCCCTGCCCAAAAGCTTCGCGGCGGTGTCCACCTCGCCGCGGCCGATCAATTCGCGAATCCAGGTCGAACTGATCCGTTTGCCCTCATATTTTACCGCCGGGACAATGTCGATTTCGATGCCGCGCGCGTCGCACAGCGCCGCCAGTTCAATGACGCCCGCGCTCGCATGGCGCCCGAACCGGAAATCGTGCCCGCAGCAGATCGCTTTCGCATGCAGCCGCTTCACCAGCACCTCGTCCACATATTCCTCGGGGCTCATATCCCTGAATTCAGAAAAGTCCGGCGCCAGCACCAGGCTCACGCCCCACTGCTCCAGGATGCGGTACTTCTCTTCCTCGGTGACAAGGTCGCTTCCCTCCTGTTTTGCCTGCGGATGCGCCGTATGCATCGTGAAGGTGAATACGCACGCGCACATGCCTTCCTTCGCACGGGCGATCGCCCGTCCGATGACCGCGGCATGGCCGATGTGCAGTCCATCAAAATACCCCAGCGCGACCGCGGCCGAAGCGCAGGCCGGGCTGGTTTCCCGGATGGTCGCATATCGCTTCAAACGGCACGCCTCCCCTCTCGTTCATAGTCTAACCGGCGCTCTCCGGCAGGATGAAAAGCTTTTTCATTCGGAATTCTCCGCCTTCAGTCTGGGCCAGCCCCAGAAAAACCTTTCCCGGGCCGTATACCGCGAGCATCCCGTCCGTGTCCGGACAGTTCACCCGCGCGCGGTCAAGCCGGACGCCGTTTTGAAACATCCGCGCCTGCTTTTCACTGAGTTCTGCCTGCGGCAGCCCGCCAAACGCCTCGGCCACCGGCAGACAGCGGCGCGAAAGCTCCCCCGCCTGGGCGAGCCGCTGCGCCTCATCGAGCGTGACGCACTGCGCTTCTGTAAAGCCCGCCGCTTCGGTACGCCGCAGCGCGGTGAGCACCGCGCCGCAGCCGAGTGCCTCGCCGATATCGGCGGCAAGCGAGCGGATATAGGTGCCTTTCGAACAGCGAACGTCGATCGTATAAGTATGCGCGGCCTCATCGGCCGCGAGAAACACAAGTTTTTTGACGCAGACCTTCCGCGCCGCGCGTTCGATTTCTTTTCCTTCCCGCGCGAGGTCGTAAAGCCGCCGGCCGTTCACCTGCACCGCCGAATACATCGGCGGTACCTGCATAAATTCCCCTGTAAATTTTTCCGCCGCCGCGCGCACCTGCGCTTCGGCGGCGTTGACCGGCTGTTCGGAAAGCACCTTGCCGGTGATGTCGAGCGTGTCGGTCGTGATCCCCAGCCGGAATATAGCCGTGTAGCGCTTGTCCTGATCCGGCAGCAGGTCGCAGGCTTTGGTGGCGCGCCCGAAAAAAAGCGGCAGCACGCCGGTCGCCATCGGGTCCAGCGTGCCCGCATGACCGATCCTGCGCGTGGCCGCGATGCCCCGCATCTTTGCCACCACATCGAACGAAGTGAACCCCTGAGGCTTGTCGATGCAGAGGATGCCGTTTAACTCCTGCAAGCTGAACCCCTTCCTTTGCAAAGCGGTTCGATATCCTCCCGGATCGCCTCAACAAGCTGTTTTTTCACGCTTTCGAGATCCCCTTCCAGCATGCAGCCCGCTGCGCGGGCATGTCCGCCGCCGCCGAGCCGCCCGCAGACCTTCGAGGAGTTGATCTTCTCGCCCGAGCGCATCGAAACCCGGTATTTTTCCGGTCCCTTCTGGCGCAGGGTCGCCGAAGCTTCCACCCCTTCAATCTGACGCGGCACCGAAGAGATCCCTTCCAGATCCTCCTCCGGCACACCGGTGCGTTCGACCGCGTCCTGGGAGATGACGATCACCGCAAATTTATTGCCGTAGTAATATTCGAGCGTATCCATGACCATCCGCTCAAGCTCCATGCGCGCCACCGATTTGGTCTCGAACATGAGCTTGTCGATCCTGTAGTGGTCGGCGCCGGCTTCAATCATCTTCGCCGCAAGCAGATGCGCCCCGGCCGTGGTGTTCGAATAACGAAAGCAGCCCGTGTCGGTCGAAAGACCGGTGTAGATGCAGGTTGCGATCCGCTTGTCCGGCGCGACGCCAAGCGCCCCGATCACGTCATAGACCCGCTGTACCGTCGCGCAGGCGCGCGGGTCAAGCAGCAGACGCCTGGCATACCGGCTGTTGGACGGATGATGGTCGATGCACAGGTCGATCCGGTCTTTGTAGGATTCGGTTTTCTCCCCCAACAGCTGAGTATCCGCGATGTCCACCGCAAGAATGAACTCAGGGGGGAACTGCGGCTGCGATTCCGGGTCGAACCCCTCGAACAGGAACGAATAACGCGCGGGAAAACCGTCCGAATTTTCAATCCGTACCGTTTTCCCAAGCATTTGCAGGGCGTAGAACATGGCAAAGCCGCTGCCCAGCGTGTCGCCATCCGGCTTCATATGGGTCAGGATCAGGATATGGTCGCTTTCTGCAAGCAGTTTCGCGGCCTCCCCGGCTGTGACATCCCGGCATTCTTCCATGCAGATTCCTCCTGTCCCTTTACTTCAGGTCTTCCAGCATGCGGGTGATATCCGCGCTGTGGGCGATCGAATCGTCCGCGATAAACTTAAAGTCCGGCAGCCGCCGCAGCTTCATCCGGGAATTCAGTTCCCGCTTGATGAAGCCGGACGCGCTCTCAAGGCCCTTTACGGCGCTTTTCGCCGCGTCAAGGCCGTCCATGGAGGAAACATACACCCTGCAGTGCGAAAGGTCGGACGCGAGGTCCATCTTCACAATCGAAATGAGGCCGGTGATCCGCGGGTCCTTGAGCGAACGCATGATGTCGCTCAGTTCCCGCTTCATATCCTCCTCGGTTCTGGATGCTCTATAAGATCCCATGATTTACTCCTTTATTATTCCCGGTATTCCTCGACTTCATAGGCTTCAAATACGTCGCCTTCCTTGATGTCGTTGAATTTCACGAGGCTCATGCCGCACTCATAGCCCTTGGCGACCTCTTTGACGTCGTCCTTGAAGCGTTTGAGGCTGTCGAGCTTATCGTCCGCCACGATGATGCCGTCACGCACGATGCGGATATTTGCCGAGCGGGTGATCTTGCCCTCGAGCACATAGCAGCCCGCGACTGTCCCGACGCTCGTGATCTTGTAGACCTGACGCACTTCCGCGCGCCCGAGGTCAACGTCGCGGTATTTCGGTGCGAGCATGCCCTTCATGGCGGTTTCCACGTCGTTGATCGCGTCGTAGATGATCCGATAGAGCCGCAGCTCCACTCCGTCACGTTCAGCGTTCTCCTTGGCGACCGGATCGGGGCGCACATTGAAGCCGACGATGATCGCGTTCGAAGCGTTCGCGAGCATGACGTCGCTTTCGCTGACCGCGCCGACCGCGCCGTGGATGACCTTGACGCGTACTTCATCGTTTGAAATCTTCTCAAGCGACTGTTTGACCGCCTCGACTGATCCCTGTACGTCCGCCTTGACAATGATCGGCAGTTCCTTGATGTCGCCCTGCGAAATGTGGCTAAAGAGGTTATCCAGCGTGACCTTTTCGTAGGAGGAGAACTGCTCCTGCTTATTCTCAAATTTGCGCTGGTCGACCAGCTCCTTGGCAAGCCGTTCATCCTCAACCGCGTTGAACATGTCGCCTGCCTCCGGCACCGAGTCAAGGCCGGTGATCTCAACCGGCGTCGACGGTCCGGCCTCATCGACCTTCTCGCCCTTGTCGTTTAACATCACGCGTACGCGGCCGACCGCCGTACCGGCGATTACCACGTCTCCGGTGTGCAGGGTGCCGTTCTGGACAAGCACCGTCGCGACCGGCCCGCGGCCCTTGTCGAGCTTCGCCTCAATGACCGAGCCTTTCGCCATCTTATCCGGATTGGCTTTCAGCTCGCTGGTGTCCGCGACCAGCTGGATCATTTCCAGCAGGTCGGAGATGCCCTCCCTGCTCTTTGCGGAGACCGGGATGCACGGCACGTCGCCGCCCCATTCTTCGGGCACCAGTTCATATTCTGTGAGTTCCTGCTTCACCTTATCCGAGTTTGCAGCAGGTTTATCCATCTTGTTGATTGCGACGATGATCGAAACGCCCGCCGCTTTGGCATGGTTGATCGCTTCGACCGTCTGCGGCATGATGCCGTCGTCGGCCGCGACCACCAGCACCGCGATATCGGTGACCTGCGCACCGCGCGCGCGCATCGAGGTGAACGCCGCGTGTCCGGGCGTGTCGAGGAAGGTGATCGGGCGGTCGTTCACCAGGACCTGATAAGCGCCGATATGCTGGGTGATGCCGCCGGCCTCGCCTTCGGTGACATTGGCGTGGCGGATGGCGTCAAGCAGGGAGGTCTTGCCGTGGTCGACGTGTCCCATGACCACAACGATCGGCGGACGCTCGACCATACCTTCGTCATTCTCGTCCTCGACCTCGAACAGGCGGTCCTCAATCGTGAGGACGACTTCTTTCTCGACCTTCGCGCCGATCTCCATCGCAACCATCGAAGCGGTGTCGAAATCGAGCGTCTCGTTGACGGTCGCCATGACGCCAAGCCCCATCAGGCGCTTGATGATCTCAGCGGCCGTAATATGCAGCCGCGCGGCCAGATCGCCGACCGTGATTTCCTCCGGAAGGGTGATCTCCAGGTTTTTGCGGCGCTGGCGCTCCAGCTCCAGGCGGCGCATCTTCGCGTCTTCCTTCTCCTTGCGGCTCATAGCGGGCTTGCCCTGGCGGCGCTGCGCCGAACGCTGGTTGAGCTTCTGTTTCTGCGCGGCGGTGTCCTTGTTTCCGAGTTTAGATTGCGCAAGGTTATCGTACTTCTCGTTATATTTATCGATGTTGATCTGCACCGAACCGGCGCGGGTATCCACCGTCATCGCCGGGCCGCGGGTGCGCGGCTTCTGGGGCGTCGCGGGCTGGGTACCGTTTTGCGGCTGGGTTTGCTGCGGCGCGGGCCGGTTCTGCTGCGGCGGGCGGTTCTGCTGGCCCTGCTGCGGACGGTTGCCATTCTGGTTGTTAAAGGCCGGGCGGTTGCCGTTTTGCGGACGGCTGCCATTCTGCCCGTTAAAGGGCGGACGGTTTCCGTTCTGCTGCGGGCGGCTGCCCTGCTGCCCATTAAAGGCAGGGCGGTTGCCATTCTGCGGACGGCTGCCCTGCTGCCCGTTGAAGGACGGACGGCCGCCGTTTTGCTGCGCCTGCGGCTGTCCAGCCGGCGCGGCGGGACGCGCGGCGCGCTGCTGCGCGGCAAATGCCGCCTGCTGCTGGGCCTTGGCCTGTTCGGAGGCAGCTTTTGCCGCGGCAGCGGCGGCTTCCTTCTTCGCATGCCCGGCGGAAAAATATTCCTCAAAATTTTCGACCTGATTCTGGTTCGTATAATGGTTGAGCACCACGCTCAGTTCTGTTTCGTTCAGAGCTGTCATGCTCTTGCGTTCGCCGGGGACGCGGCTGCCCAGCAGGTCAACCACCTCTTTGGTCGGAACGCCGAGGTCCTTGGCGACCTCATGTACCCGGTATTTCTCCAGCATATTTACATTACCTCCTATTTTCCTGTCGTACGTGATTGCCGTAACGTCCAACAACCACAGTCGAACCGCAGGAGTCAGAACGTATTCTCTATCTTAAAATCAAACATGATTTCCGTATCAACTGCCGAGCAGCTTTTCGATCATTCGGGAAAAGCCCCCGTCGCAGATTGCAAGAATCCCATAAGCTTTTCCCGTGACGCGTGAGAGTTCCTCCATCGTGTAGGGGAGCTTCGCCACCCGCACTCCGCAGTCCCCGCAGGCAAAGCGCGCCTGCCGTTCACTGCGTTCGGAAACGTCCGAGGCGAGCAGCACCAGCTTTGCTTCGCCCGAAAAGGCCTTCTCCTTCACCACGTCCATCCCCATGCAGAGCTTTCCGGCCTTGCGGCAGAGCGAAATCGCAGAAAAGAGCTTGTCATTCATGCGGGGCCTCCCGCATCTCGGCTTCCATCCGCTCGTAAACCTCGTCCGGGATCGCACAGTCGAGCGCGCGTTCGATCCGCCGCGCCTTGCGGGCTTTTTTGAGGCAGGTTTCGTTCGGGCAGACATATGCCCCGCGCCCGGATTTCTTTCCGGTCAGGTCGAGCAGGATTTCACCTTCCGGCGTACGCACCACCCGCACCAGTTCCTTTTTCGGCTTATGTTCCGAACAGCCCGCGCACATACGCAGCGGGATCTTTTTTTGTGGCATCTTCTCACCCTCATTTCTGTTGCCGCCCCGCGGCTATCTGATCCGAATCCGGGCCGCGGGCAAGCCGCAGCCGCACCATCCGGCGGCAGGCGTTATTCTTCCCCGTAGAAACCGGATTCCGGCTTGATGTCGATCTTCCATCCGGTGAGCTTGGCGGCGAGGCGGGCGTTCTGTCCCTTGTTGCCGATCGCGAGAGAAAGCTGATGGTCCGGGACGGTGACCTTGCAGGCCTTGGGGTTTTCCGACTCGATCTCTACCGAAAGCACGTCGGCCGGCGAAAGCGCCGCCGCGATAAACGCGGCCGGGTCGGCGGAATACTTGACCACGTCGATCTTTTCCCCGCCCAGTTCGTCCACAATGGCCGAAACGCGCTGGCCTTTCGGGCCGATGCAGGCGCCAACCGGGTCGACGTTCTCGTCATTCGACCAGACCGCGATCTTGGTGCGGCTGCCCGCCTCGCGGGAGATCGATTTGACCTCGATGGTGCCGTCAAAAATCTCTGGGACCTCCATCTCGAAGAGCCGTTTGACCAGCCCCGGATGGGTGCGCGAAATCATGATGCGCGGGCCTTTTTCGCCGTTGATCACGTCGACGACGTAAACCTTCACGCGGGAATTATCCGCAAACTCCTCGCCCGGAACCTGTTCGCTTTTGGGAAGGATGGCTTCGCTCTTGCCGATTTCCAGCGTGACGTTGCCCTTGCGGGGATCGGTCTTGATGACCGTGGCGGTCACGATGTCATGCTGTCTGGAGGAATACTCCGCGAACAGCTGTCCGCGTTCCACCTCCCGGATGCCCTGGCGGATGACGTGCTTGGCGGTCTGGGCCGCGATGCGTCCAAACTGCTTGGTGTCCAGCGGGATCTCAACCACGTCGCCCAGGATGGCGGCGCTGTTATACTTGACCGCCTCCTCCGGCAGGATTTCCTGCGCCGGGTCATAGACCTCGTCGACGACCGTCTTGCGCATCGCCACATAAAAACGGCCGGTCTCCGGGTTGATATCCACGACGCTGTCCTCCGAAGCGCCCATGTCGCGCCGGATCGCATTGCCGATGGCGGTGGCGATCTTTTCCGCGAGCAGCTCCTTCGGGATTCCCTTCTCCTTTTCCAGAAGCGCCAGAGCTTCAAAAAATTCGCTGTTGCTGGTTGTAATCATTTTCCGGACTCCTCCATTATCATTCATTGCCGCATCCGCGTTTACGTCAAAATTCTTCATAAAGCCGCACATAGGCCGTCTCGTCAAGCGTGAAAGACATTTCACTCTCTTCGTCGAGCGCAAGGTCGATCGTGCCATCCTCATGGTAGGCCGCCAGTTCCCCTACAAAGTCCCGGACCCCTTCCACCGGCCGGATCAGGCGCACCAGAACCGGTTCGCCCAGATACTTCTGGAAATGCCAGTCCTTTGTGAGTTTGCGCTCCACGCCCGGCGAGCCAACCTCCAGCGTGTAGCTCTGCGGGATCGGGTCCGCTTCGTCAAGCAGGTCGCTCATCCGGCGGGAGAACTCCTCGCAGGTATCGATGTCCACGCCGCCCTCCTGATCTTTGTCGATAAAGTAGCGCAGGTACCATCCGGCGCCTTCTTTTTCAAACGCCACGTCCCACAGGTAAACGCCCAATTCTTCCGCCACAGGCGCCGCCAGTTCGGCGCAGACCGCTGCGGTGTTCGGCCTTTTCCCCTTCTGCTGGGCCAACCAAATCCCTCCATACACAAAGGAAAGAGTGAGGTCAACCTCACTCTTTCACATTCGTTTCTATTCTTACTTTAAGGTATTGTACCATAATTTTATGCCGAATGCAAGCCTTTATCCCGCCGCGCCCGCCAAAAAAGCGCAAAATCAGGTGCACTGGATGAGGTCCGCGTGATAAAGCCGTATCATCCTGTGCCCGCAGGCGAGGGTCATGGTCACATAAGCCACCGTCAGAGCGCCGGCAATCACATACGCAATGCTCAGCGGCAGATTGAATCCGATGTGGGCGTTCAGAATATAGCTGAAAATCACAAAGGCGTAAAAAGTTCCGGGACACATAGCCATCAGATAGTTCTTTCCGCGCACCATCAGATAAACCGCGACCACCGAAAAGGCAAACAGCGCGATCGTCTGGTTGCTCCACGCGAAATACCGCCACAGGGTATTGAATCCATCTCCCGCCAGTTTGGTGGGCACCAGGATCGCCGCCACCGGCAGGAAGGTCGCCGCCGTCAGCATCAGGCGCTTTTTCATCGGCTTCTGGTCGATCTGCAGAAAGTCCGCAAGCATCACGCGCGCCGAACGCAGCGCAGTGTCGCCCGAGGTGAGCGGCAGAATGATCACGCCGAGGATGGCGATCAGCCCGCCGATTGGGCCGAGCAGATCGTTCGCGACCAGCCCGATCACCGAAGGCGTGCCGACGACAGACGCGTCGATCCCCTTGTTATAGAGCCCCATCGCGGCAGCCGCCCAAACCATAGCGATGGCCCCTTCACAGATCATCATATTATAAAAGGTGGTTTTGCCCTCCCTTTCCTCCCGCACCGTCCGGGAAAGCATGGTGCTCTGGGTGGAATGGAATCCGGAAACAAGCCCGCAGGCCACCGTCACGAAGAATGCCGGTACGAGCGGCTGCCCGCCAGAGTGGCTGCCAAGCAGCCCGCCCCAGGTGAGGTTCTGCAGTTCATATCCGCTGCTGAAAAGCCCAAAAAAGATTCCGACCGTTGAAATCAGCATGACCCCGCCGAATATTGGATAGATTTTTCCGATGAGCTTGTCAATCGGCACCAGCGTCGCAAAAACATAATAGACGAAGATCACGCCGAACACGATCCAGATGAGCGGGGTGTCCGCATCGGCCGGCCGGCGCATCACCTGCGTGACCAGCAGCTCGCCCGGCGTATAGATGTAGAGCGCCGCCACCAGCAGCATCAAAAGGCCCAAAAAGACGTTGTAGATACCGTAAACTCCGCGCCCCAGATATTTGCGTACCAGAAGCGGCATCTGCTCGCCGCCCTCGCGCATGGCGATCATACCGGTGAAATAGTCGTGCAGCGCGCCGCCGAAAATGCACCCGACAGGGATCAGCAAAAAAGCTACCGGCCCGAACAGAATACCCTGGATCGGCCCCAGGATCGGCCCGATCCCCGCGATGTTTAGCAGCTCGATCAGGCTGTTTTTCCATTTGTTCATCGGCACATAATCCACGCCGTCATCCAGCGTCACCGCAGGCGTCGGCCGGTCGTCCGGCCCGAATTCCCGCTCACATACACGCCCGTACCAAAACCCTCCGGCCGCCAGAACAGCGAGGCCAATCAAGAATGTCACCAACGTGTCTCTCTCCCTTCCCAATTCGCATCCCGAAAGCCTCCCAATTACCGCTTTCCAAAGATACTGTCCCTCATTCTACATCCAATTCCCCGAAGTTTCAACCTTTTTTGTGGGAGATTGTGCAAAACACAAGAAATGCGGACGGCATTTTCATACCGTCCGCTCATTTTGCGAATCTTTTCTGTCACGCCTTATTCTGATCATCAATGCGGATCTGTTTGCGTTTGATCTTTCCGCTGATCGTTTTGGGCAGCTCCTCCACGAACTCGACGATGCGCGGGTATTTATAAGGCGCAGTCTCCTTTTTCACATGGTTCTGCAATTCCTTTTTGAGCGCGTCGGACGGCTCGTAGCCCTTCGCCAGCACGATGGTCGCCTTGACCACCTGCCCGCGCACCGGGTCGGGCGCCGCGGTAATGGCGCATTCGAGCACCGATGGATGGGTCATGAGCGCGCTTTCAACTTCAAACGGCCCGATACGGTAGCCGGAACACTTGATCACGTCGTCATTGCGCCCCACAAACCAGATGTAGCCGTCGCTGTCCCGCCACGCGGTATCACCGGTCGAATACATATTGTCAAAGAAACTTTCGGCATTTGCCTTCGCTTCGCGGTAATATTCCACCAGAAGGCCTGCCGGGCGGTTTTTATCAAGGTTTTTGACCACGATGGTGCCCACGATGCCGTCCTCGCAGGAATGCCCCTCCTCGTCCACAATATCCAAATCGTAAAGCGGCGAGAACTTGCCGGTGGAGCCCGGTTTGATCGGGAACCACGGGAAGTTCGCAATGATGACCGTCGTTTCCGACTGTCCAAAGCCTTCGGTCAATTCGAGGCCGGTCGCAGCTTTAAATTTATTATAGACCTCAGGGTTCAAAGGTTCGCCCGCGATGGTCGCCTTTTTGATCGAGGAAAGGTCGTAGCCGGACAGGTCCTCCTTGATGAGGAACCGGTAAACGGTCGGCGGCGCGCAGAAAGTGACCGGCCGCAGCTTTTCGATGGTGGTGAGCATATGGTGCGCGTCGAACTTGCCCTCGGTGTCGTAGGCCACGATGACCGCGCCGCAGATCCACTGCCCGTAAATTTTGCCCCAGCCGAACTTGGCCCAGCCGGAATCGGATGCGACCAGGTGAAGCCCGCCGTCGCGCACCTGATGCCAGTAATTGGCCGTGGTGATATGGCCGAGCGGATAGGCGTAATTATGTACAATCAGCTTGGGCATACCGGTGGTGCCGGAGGTGAAATAGCCGAGCATCAGATCGTGGACGTTGGTGCCCTCCGCGCCGGACGGACGCGGGAACTGCTTCGGATAGGCTTTGACTTCCCCGCGGAAATCGAGAAAACCTTCCGGGATATGTTCCCCCACAACCGCCACATGCCGCAGCGCGCGGCACTGGGGACGCACCGATTCGATGTTCGCGAGCAGCTCCGGCTCGTCGACGGTGCAGATCATCTTGATGTCCGCTTTGTTGCACCGGTATTCGATGTCGTGCGGCATCAGCTGGAAGGTGCCGGGGATGACGATAGCGCCAATTTTATGCAGCGCGACCATGCAGACCCAGGTTTCGATCCTCTGCTTGAGGATGAGCAGGACAAAATCGCCCTTTTTAATCCCCTTGGCCTTAAAGAAATTGGCGGCCTGGTTGGAACGTTCCTTGATGTCGGTGAAGGTAAGGCGTTCCTCGTCGAAATTGTCGTTGATCCAGACGAGCGCGGGCTTTTCCGGGTCCTGGCGGGCCCACTCGTCGATGATGTCGAACCCGAAGTTGAAATCCTCCGGGATGTTCAGTTTATAGTTCGCTTTGAAATCCTCGTACGAATCAAATTCCGTACGGGGCAGAAACTTTTCAATCATTGGATATTACACCGTTCTTTCTTCTCATTCGTTAATTATTGCGCGGCACGGGACGGAAAGTTCAGTCCCTCACTCGTTGATGATGGTGAGGAACTTTACCGGGCCGCCTACCGCGCGCTGTCCGTGCGGGGTCATGGGGTTGAAGAACGCGCTGTCGCCAGGACCAAGGAGAAACTCCTTGCTGCCGATGACGAGCTGTACGGTGCCTTCCAATACATAGTTGAATTCCTGTCCGCCGTGGACGACCAGCTCCGGGCCCTTCTCCATCGGCAGAAGGTCGACGAGCATCGGGTCGAAGGTGCGTCCGATATAGTTGAATGCAAGCGAAGCAAATTTGTAGCCCTTGTAGCGCTCGACCGAAATGCCCTTGCCGGCGCGCACAATGGTATAATCCTCCATACGGGGCGCTTCGCCCGTGAGGAGCACGGTAGGATCGACGTTCAGTACGTCCGCTACACCATAAATGACTCCTATGGGAATGTCGGCTTCGGCGTTTTCGTATTTTTCATACTCTTCTACAGATACGTTCACCTGCTTGGCAAGCGTCGCTACATCCACTTCAAGGATGCTGCGCAGCTCTTTGATTCGTTCGGCAATCTGTTTAATCTGGTCGTTCATACTGCTCCTCCTTTTTCCAAGTTTTATCTTCCCTTCAAGGGGTAGTCTTTATTTTACAATTTAACGGGCTAAATTACAAGCGCCGATTTGTGGAACTTTCCTTTTTTTCAGGGACCTAAATTGTCGAAGTTGCCGCAAAACATGGCCTTGGAGGACATGTTTCTAAATTTATTTTTACATACCTTACAATTTTTTAGTTTGTTTTTTGTTAATATGGACAAACCCCTTCCTTTACTTTCTCCGGTTTTTTTGCATATTGCCCCATTGAAGAAATTGTAAATTTACGTTAAACTGTTCCTATAGCAACAATGCGTGGCCGGGGTCCGGACAAGCATATGCCAAAACGGAGGGAGACTCTCAATGGAACTGCTGAAACAACGGATCCTCAAAGACGGGCATGTCAAGGCCGGGAATGTCCTCAAGGTGGACAGTTTCCTGAATCATCAGATGGATATTTCCCTGTTTATGGAGATCGGCAAAGAATTTAAAAGGCTATTCGGCGACTGCGGTGTGACCAAAATCCTAACCATAGAAGCATCTGGGATCGGGATTGCGTGTGTAACAGCGCAGTTTTTTGACGTGCCCGTGGTTTTCGCGAAGAAATCCCAGAGCAAAAACATCGACGGTGAAGTCTTCACCTCCCGCGTTGAATCCTTCACCCATGGGCGGGTTTACGACATCATCGTCTCAAAAAAATTCCTCACCCCCAGCGACCGGGTTCTCATTATCGACGATTTTCTCGCCAAGGGCAGCGCCCTGCAGGGACTCTGCAAACTGGTGATCGATTCCGGCGCCGCGCTCGTCGGCGCGGGCATCGTGATCGAAAAGGGCTTCCAGGAGGGCGGAAAGCTGATCCGTTCACAGGGCGTGCGGGTTGAATCGCTCGCCATTGTCGACGGGATGGACGATCAGACCGGCAAAATCCTTTTCCGCAACTGATTTTGATGTTGTCAGCATCCGGCCGGCCAAACCCGCCGCCCGGATGTTTGCAAGATAAATTCGTATTTTTTACGAAAATTGGGAGGAAATGAAAAATGAACAAAAAGATTTTGGCTCTGCTGATGGCATTCGCGATGATCTTCGCGACCGCCTGCGGCAGCTCCACCGCCCCCGCGAGCAGCGCTGCTCCGGCGTCTTCCGCCGCCCCGGCATCGTCCGCTCCGGCCGATGCTTCCGAACCCGCGTCATCCGAAGCTGCTGAAGCGCCGGCCCAGGGTCTTTACCCGCCCGTCGCCAAAGAGGACCTGAAGGTCGGCGTCATCCACATCACCGACCCGGCGGAAGGTTCCGGCTACACTTACACCCATGACCAGGGCATTGTCGGCATGCAGCAGAAGCTCGGCCTTTCCGACGACCAGATCGTCCGCAAGAACAATGTCAACGACCAGGATGCCTCCGCGATCGAAACCGCGATCCTCGAGTGCATTGAGGAAGGCTGCCAGGTCATCTTTGCGACCAGCTGGGGCTACATGGACACCTGCGAAGCGATTGCCGCCGAGTATCCGGAGGTCATCATCTCGCACGGCACCGGCTACAAGTCGAACGGCGCGAATTTCAACAACTACTTCGGCCGCATCTATCAGTCCCGTTACCTGACCGGCATCGCGGCGGGCCTCAAGACCAAGACCAACAAGATCGGCTACGTCGCCGCGCAGAACAAGGAAAACGCGGAAGTCACCGGAGGATGCGATGCGTTCGCGATGGGCGTTGCCTCGGTCAACCCGGACGCGGAAGTTTACGTGAAGGTCACCGGCAGCTGGTTTGATCCGGAAGGCGAAAAACAGGCTGCTGAAGCGCTGATCGCCGAAGGCTGCGACGTCATCGGCCAGCACTGCGACACTCCGAACCCGGCGCTTGCCGCTGAAGAAAAAGGCGTTTGGGCGGTCGGCTACAACTCCGATATGAGTAAGGACGCCCCGAAAGCGGTCCTGACCTCCACCATGTGGGATTGGTCGGCTTACTACACCAAGGCTGTCGAAGATGTCATCAACGGCACCTGGGACGGCAGCAACTACTTCGGTGGCATGGCGGACGGCCTTGTCACCATGGCTCCGCTTTCCGACCTCTGTGAGGAAGGCACCCAGGAGAAGGTTGACGAAGCCGAAGCCAAGATCCTGTCCGGCGAATGGGACGTCTTCACCGGCCCGATCGAGGACAACGAAGGCAACGTCGTCTGCGCGGAAGGCGAGAAGCTTTCCGACGCCGATATCACCGGCGGAATCCACTGGTACTACAAGAACGTCGTCCTGAAATAACCGGATCGATAAGCGTTTGACAAAAGGGCGGTCTTTCAAAAAAGGCCGCCCTTTTTCAAAATTTATACACCGGCGGGTTTTCTGCGCAAAGCATACGGAATAGGCGCGTCTTTTGCGGAGCAAACCCACCTGGAAAACAAAGTTTGGGGTGATAACGTGTCACAGACTGCAAATGAAACCTACGCGATCGAATGCAAGCAGATCACGAAAACCTTCGGCAGCGTGGTGGCCAATGACAAAATCGACCTGAAGGTCCGTTATGGGGAGATCCTTGCCCTGCTTGGGGAAAACGGCTCGGGCAAAACGACCCTCATGAATATGCTGTCCGGTATTTACCATCCGGACAGCGGGTCGATCGCAATCGCGGGGCGCGAGGTGGCGATCAATTCGCCGGTCGACGCCATGAATCTCGGCATCGGCATGATTCATCAGCATTTTAAGCTGGTGGATGTCTTTTCCGCGATGGACAACATCGTGCTCGGCACCAAGGAAAAGAAGATCCCGCCCAAGGTCCTGAAAGAGCGGATTCTTGAAATCAGCCGTTCGGTTGGGCTGGAGATCGATCCGGAGAAGCGGGTCTATGAGATGAGCGTCAGTGAAAAGCAGACGGTCGAGATCCTCAAGGTGCTCTACCGCAACGCCCAGATCCTGATTCTGGACGAACCCACGGCCGTGCTCACCCCGCAGGAGACCGAAAAACTTTTCGCCATCCTGCGCAGGATGCGTGAACAGGGCTGTGCGATCATCATCATCACCCATAAGCTCCAGGAGGTGCTGGAGCTTAGCGACCGGGTGACCATCCTCTGGAAGGGAAAAAGCATGGACACGGTGAATACCGCTGAAACCGACGCCCGAAAGCTCACTGAGCTGATGGTCGGGCGCCCGATCAGCCTTTCGATCAGCCGGCCGGACCCCGTTGACCCCCAGACGGTCATGGAAATCAAGGATCTGCAGGTTAAAAAGCCGGACGGCTCCCGCGCCATCGACAAGATCTCCTTTGCGGTACGCACCGGGGAAATTCTCGGCGTGGCAGGCGTGGCAGGCAGCGGACAGAAAGAGCTTTGCGAGACGATCGCCGGGCTCATCAGCGCCGAGAGCGGGCACATCACCTTCAAAGGTGAGGAGATTCTCGGTAAAACACCGGCCGAAATCATCAAGCTTGGCATCCGCATGGGCTTTGTTCCGGAGGACCGGCTTGGGATGGGGCTGGTCGCCTCGATGGGCATGGTGGACAACATGCTCTTAAAATCCTATCAGAACGGCTCCGGCCCGTTTGTCGACCGGGGGCCCGCCCGGGCGCTCGCCGAAAAACTGGTGGAGGATCTCGAGATCGTTACGCCGGGCGTGGATACGCCTGTGCGCCTGCTTTCCGGCGGAAACGTCCAGAAGGTGTTGATCGGCCGCGAGATCGAATCGAACCCCGCCATGCTGGTCACCGCCTACCCGGTGCGCGGGCTTGATATCAACTCGAGCTACACGATTTATGACCTGCTCAACGAGCAGAAGAAAAACGGCGTGGCTGTGGTGTTCGTGGGCGAAGACCTCGACGTGCTGCTCGAGCTTTCCGACCGGATCCTGGTGCTCTGCCATGGCCGGATCACCGGGCTTGTGGACGCGCGCACCGCGACCAAGGAACAGATCGGCCTTTTGATGACCGATTCCCACACCGATTCTGGGGAGGTGAGCGCATGAACCAGGAAAAAACGATCCGCGAGCCATTTCTGCGGGTGGTCAAGCGCGCTGAACGTTCTCCGCGGCAGGTCATGCTGCTGCGCGCCGAAGCGCTGGTGCTGTCAATCATCGCGGGCGGCGTGTTCATCCTGATGCTCGGCCACAATCCGTTTGAAATCTACGGAACCATCCTTTCGGGGGCCTTCCGTTCCAAGATGGCCATTCAGGCCACCGTCAAAATCATGATCCCGCTGCTCATCTCGTCGCTTGGCGTAACGCTGGCGTTCAAAATGCGCTTTTGGAATATCGGCGCCGAGGGGCAGATCATCGCCGGCGCGATCTGCGCGTCCTATTTCGCCCTCTTCCACAGCGGCTGGAACCATTGGGTGCTGATCCTTGTGATGTTCGCGGCCGGTGTCATCGGCGGCGGGCTCTGGGGACTCATTCCCGCGATCTTCAAGGTGAAGTGGGGCACCAACGAAACCCTGTTTACCCTGATGCTCAACTATATCGCATTACATATGGTCAACTTCCTGCGCGACGGTCCGTGGAAGGACCCCGGCTCGCAGGGCTTCCCAAAGATCGCGCGGTTCGACGCGAACGCCGCGCTCGACAAGGTGCTGGGCGTGCAGTTCGGCTGGATCATCGCACTGGTGCTGGTTGCGCTGGTTTACATCTATCTAAAGTATACCAAGCAGGGCTATGAGATCAGCGTCGTTGGGGAAAGCAACCACACCGCCCAGTACGCTGGGATGAAGGTTAAAACGATCATGCTGCGCACGATGTTCCTTTCGGGCGCAGTCGCGGGCGTCGCCGGCATGGTACAGGCCACCGGCAGCGACATCACCCTGACCAACGCGGTGGCGGGCGGGGTCGGCTTCACCGCGATCATCGTGGCCTGGCTCGGACAGCTCAACCCCATTTCAATCACCATCATCTCGTTTCTTTTCTCGGTGCTCGAAAAAGGCAGCAGCGTCATCCAGTCCACCTATGGGCTTTCGATCGACTGCGCCGATGTGCTGCAGGCGGTCATCCTGTTTTTCGTGCTCGGATGTGAATTCTTTATCCGGTATAACTTTGTGATGCGCAAAAAAGGAGGGGCGTCTTAATGGATCTGTTCATCAAATTTCTGGTCGCGGCGGTGCTCGCCGGGACGCCGCTCCTCTTTGGCACGGTCGGCGAGATCGTTTCCGAAAAGGTCGGCCATCTGAATCTCGGCGTCGAAGGCATGATGTCGATCGGCGCCTGCGCGGGCTTCATGGCCGGTTATTACAGCGACAGCTTCACGGTCGCGCTGCTTGCCGCTTTTGCCGCCGGCGTGCTTTCGGCCCTCATCTATGCCGTTCTGACAGTCACCTTTATGGCCAATCAGAACGTCACCGGGCTTACGCTCACCATCTTTGGCGTGGGGCTTGCAAACTTTTTGGGGCTCTATGCCCTTGGTTTCTCCGAAACCGGCACCCTCAAGCTCCCCGATGGGATCACGGCAAACATGCGCAGCGTCCATATCCCGGGACTCAGCGATCTGCCGGTTGTGGGCGAGCTGTTCTTCTCGTATAACCCGTTCGTCTATCTCGGCATCGTCATTGCGCTCATTATGGGCTTTTACCTTTCACGCACCAAAACCGGCCTCAATGTTTCGGCCATCGGGGAAAATCCTGCCGCGGCCGACGCGGCAGGCATCAAGGTCATCCAATGGAAATACCTGAACATCCTGCTGGGCGGCGGTATCTGCGGCATCGGCGGCGCGTACTGCTCGATGATCATCAACGGCGGCGTCTGGATCAGCGACAATGTCGGCGGGCTTGGCTGGATTTCGGTCGCGCTGGTCATCTTCGCGGGTTGGAAACCGGCCTATGCGATCGGCGGGTCATTTGTATTCGGCGCGCTTCGGGTGCTCAAGTATTATATGCCCAAGAGCGTCATTGACATCCCGGTCGCCTTCTATGACATGCTCCCGTTTATTATCACCGCGCTGGTGCTGATCGTTTCTTCGATGAACAAATCGAAGGGTGTCAATATCCCGGCCTACCTCGGCAACAACTACTACCGCGAAGAAAGGTAGCGGCGGCGCCCGAATCGAAGGGTGCGGTTTTCAATGGCTGCTTTCCGCAAAAAGCGGCCCTCCATTTTCACAAATTCCAATCAGCCCGCCCGCAATCCGGGCGGGCTGATTTTACGAGGTGAAACAAATGAATCTTGACTATATCCAAAACAACGCTGTGACCGTGAACGGATTCGTCTACCGCCCGGCCGTCATTCCAGTCGATTACTGCGGCACAATCGTCTATAACGCCGCGCTGCACCTCATCGACGGCACCCCGGTCAACCACAGCTCGCTCGAGCTTGCCGAAACCGACGGTGAGGACGCGCGTTTCGCCGGCACGGTCGCGCTGATGCAGCGAAGCGTCGACGCGGCCGGCCTGCGCCCGCGCTGCGACTATCTCGACGCGGCGCTCACAAAAGCCTACCGGGAGCTCTGCGGCCTGCCGCAGCCATCGGTCGCGGTGAGCGGCTGCCTCGCCGGAGAATGCTGCCGCTACGACGGCGGAGCAAACCTTGTGGCCGCCGTTCAAAAGCTTGTCGAAGCCGGAGAAGCGGTCCCCATCTGCCCCGAAGCGCAGGCCGGGCTTCCCACGCCGCGCACCCCCTGCGAGCGGCGCGGAGGGGCGGTCCTTTCCCACGACGGCGACGACCTGACCAAGGCTTTCGCGCGCGGCGCGAAACTTGCCCTGAAAACCGTACGGATTTTCGATGTCCACCGGGCAATCCTCAAGGAAAAAAGCCCCTCCTGCGGCTCCCATCTGGTTTATGACGGAACCTTCTCCGGAAAAGTGATCCCCGGCGAGGGCCTTACGGCCGCGTTGCTGCGCGAAGCGGCCGTCGAAATACAAACCGAGGAGGATTTCCGATGAGCGCGACCGCCGGAGTGCTGAACGCCCAACAGTCGCTCGCCGCCGAAAACAAAACCGACCACATCCTGCTGCTCGCGGGCGCGGGCACCGGCAAAACCTCCACTCTCGCCTGGAGAGTGGCAAACCTGCTCACCGCAAACGCCGCAAAGCCGGAAGAGATCCTCTGTCTCACCTTCACCAACCGCGCCTGCAAGGAGATGGTCGAAAGGATCGAAAAGATCGCGGGCGCCCCTGCGCGCGCGGTCACGGTGCGCACCATCCACAGCTTCTGCGCCTGGCTGCTGCGCCAGACGCCGGGAAGCTTCACCGATATTGGCTGCGATTTCACCGTTTGCGACACCGACGACGCGCGCGAGGTGATCCGGGAGGTGGTCTACACCGTGACCGGTCGGGAACTGGCCGACCGGCCCGCAACGATCCTGCAAAACTTCATCGGGCTTGTGAAGGACTGCCAGCTCGCGCATCCGGCGGGCGGGATTTCCGGCGCGGCGGCCGAGGCGCTCACCGTGCGGCGCGCCGAAACAGAGCGCATCTGCGTCGACGCGCAGTACCAGTTCGACCCGAAATTTTATGCTTTTCTCGCCAAATATGGGGCATCGATTGTTCGGCTTTATAATGAAAAGCTCCTGCAAAACAACACCCTCGACTTTTCCGACCTGCTTATCCGCGCCAGCCTGACCCTTTCTGATCCACAGACGAAGGTTCTTTGGCGCGGGCGTTATCGGTACATCCATATCGACGAAGTGCAGGATGTGAGTATTGCGGAATATGAGCTGCTCCAGAAGCTCTGCGGCAATGCCGTTATCCTGCTTGCGGGAGACTTCAACCAGACGATCTATCAATGGCGCGGCTCGAATCCCGACGCGCTCCTGAACCGCTTCACCGCCGAATATCACCCGCTTGTGATCGAATTTACCATCAACTACCGCAGCAGCGGGCAGCTGCTCGCCGTCGCGCAGAATTTCCTCTACACCGCCTTCGGTAAAGGGATTCCCGGCGGGCCGGGGATTTCCTCCCCCGCCTGCACCGATGTGACGGTCCGGTCGTTCGACACGCTGCCCGAAGAGGTCGACTGGATCTACAGGGAACTGCAAAAGCTCGATTTGGCCGACTATTCCCGTGCCGCGATCATCACCCGCACCAACAAAGCCTGCAACGAGGTCTGCAACCTTCTCAAAACCGGCCGGCCTGGCGAAGGCAAACCGGTCCCGTTCATGCTGGCGGACGAATTCCGCCTTTTTAAGCGCGCCGAAAGCAAAGACGCGCTCGCCTGCCTGTCGGTCATTGCGAACCCGCGTGACAGCGAAAGCCTTAAGCGGATACTTGTCCGTCTGCTGCCGGGCGTCGGCGCCGCAACGGTAAACGCGGTTATCTCCCGCTACAAGGAGGGGCTCGGCGTGGCGCTGCCCGACTTCATCGACCCGCGCACCCAGCGCACCGGGGATTTCTTCGCGCCGCTCATCGAAGCGCTCGACGCAGGGAAGGTCGTCGTATTCGACGTGGAGTCGACCGGCACCGACGTGTATGCGGATGATATCGTCCAGATGGCGGCGGTGCGCCTCGCGCCGGACGGTGCGGTCGCGGCGCGGTTCGAGCGCTACCTGCGCCCCTCCCGGCCGGTGGGGGAATCCGAACGGGTGCACGGCTTCTCGGACGCCTTTCTGGCAGAACGCGGCGACGACCCCGCCGATGCGCTTGGGGCCTTTCTCGACTTTACCGACGGCTGTGTGATCGTCGGGCATAACGTAGGTTTCGACATGGCGATCACCCAAAATAACCTGCGCCGCCGCGCGGTAAGACGGCCGTTCGCAAACGTCTGGTACGATACCCTCGACCTTTCGCGGCGGTTTCTCAAGGATCTGCCCGACCATAAGCTCGCAACCGTGTCGGCGGCGCTCGGCGCGGCGCACGACCCCACGCACGATGCGATGGATGACATTCTCGCCACCGCCGATGTGCTGACCGCGCTTATATTGCGTTATCTCATCCCGCGCACCGAGGCCCGCCGCGCCTGCTACGCGCAGTACATCGGCCGCTTCGCACAGGCTTTCGCCATCTTCCGGGAGGTTGCGGGAAAACTGGACGGCCTGGACCTGCCCGGGCTTTTTTGCCTGGTGCGGGAACGTTTCGGTCTTGACAAAGCCTATGCCGACGACCCAGAAAAACGATCGAGCCTCGAACTGCTCGCTGACTACGCCGCCGACTGTGTTCAACCCGGCGTACCGCTGCCGCAGCAGATCGCAAACCTGCTGGAACTGTCGGCGCTCACCGCCGGGGAGCTGAGCCAGCGTTCCCGCACCGGAAACAAGGTTCCGGTCATCACCGCGCATCAGTCGAAGGGCTGCGAATTTGACTACGTCTTTTTGCCAGTGCTGCAGGAAGGGGTATTCCCCACCTTCCAGGCAGTGCGTTCGGGCGATGTAACCGAGGAAAAGCGGGTGTTCTACGTCTCGATCACCCGCGCAAAAAGGAAGCTGTTCCTCTCCTATGCCCGTTATGGGTTGGGCAATTCCCCCGCAAAGCCAAGCCGGTTTTTGGAGATGCTGGGATAGCAGCCCAAAGCCCCTGCGTCTCCCAATTACCCTTTGGACTGATTCGGGATCTAAATAACCTCCCTTCGTCATTTCGACGAAGGGAGGTTATTTAGAAGATAACTGCTTGACAAGCAAGTTGAAATCCCCATTATTTTACAATTCTTTCAATATAACTGTAATCAATGTTTCCCTTTGTGACCGAATAGAAAAACGGGTCTTTTCTAATTGCATCATCTGAATTGATAATAAAATTGTTCCAATCGTCTGCTTCATTTCCATCAGACAGATAAATAGTTACTTTGAAACTATACCCAGAATATCCAACAGATGGTTTTGACCTCTTTACTTCAACATCATTCAAATTTTCGACAATATGTTGAATCTGCTCTTTGTCGGTAATATGTGTTGCATTTCCGCTGTTACCATTGAAAACAACGATTTCCAAGACCTCATTAGGGTCTAAATCCATCAAGTCGAGTGGGATATTAAACCACACAATAATGCCAGTCAAAAAAATTACTACAACAGATAGCAATATGATGATTTTCTTTTTTATATCAGTTCAACTCCTTTTATTTACTCTATCATCTTTTTCTGCTTTATTCAACACGTAGTGAAATTAACGGAGTTGAAAATCATCAGTCCCAAGATAAATAGGGAGCTCTGCGTTTCCCCCTTGACAAAGCCGTCCGGGTTTGCTAAGATGGCAGGGAACTGAATCAGCCGGATCGCCGCGGCCGCCGGGCCGCGCGATGCAAAACCCGGAAAACTTTTGAAACATATCGTCAGGCCTGTGGATATGACAGGCCTGACGATTTTTCTTTTCCCCGGCGATCCGGCCCGCACCAAAAAAGCCAAACCGCCATAGTCTGGTTTGAGGTGGATTTTCGTAGTAAAGGAGCCGTACCTATGTATTCGATTTTTGCAATCGCAATTGCGGCCGCCGTCGTGGACAGCCTGAACCCGGTGGCGATCGCACAACAGTTTGTGCTGCAGGGACTGGCCCGCCGCCGGCAGCATATCTGGTTTTACATCAGCGCCACCTTCTTTACAAATCTTCTGGGAGGCCTGCTCGTCTATTTCGGCGCCGCGGCGCTGCTGAGAAGCTTCCTCGCCGACTTCTTCACCCGGCATCTCGCGCTTCTGCTTACGGCGGAGCTGCTTTTGGGCATCGTCCTCATTGTCGCCACCAGCCATATCTTCACCAGCGAAAAAATTCGCGCGCTCGAGGACGATCTGGCCGCGCTTAAAGGTTCCCCACCCCCTGAAAAGCAGAACCGGGAACATCATGTCGGGCCGGCGTCCCTGTTTGTGCTCGGCAGCGTGGCCACCCTCTGCGAACTGCCTTCGGCGCTTCCCTACTTTGCTTTTCTGGCCGTGCTGCTCACTCACGCCCTCCCCATCTGGCTGATCGTGACGATCCTTGTGGTCTATAACCTCATCTATTCCGCGCCGCTCATGCTCATGTATCTGCTCTATGTCCGGTGCCAGGACCGTTTTGACAGTCTTTACCGGTGGTTCACCTGCAAAACCAACCGCCTTCTAAAAATCCTCACGCCGCTCGTCACTGGCGGCGCCGGGGTATTCCTCATCTCCCATGCAATCACCGGCATGCTGGTATGAAGCAAAAAGGCGGCTTCCCTTTGGGAAGCCGCCTTTTTGCTTTTACCTGTCTATTGCAGCGGGATGCGCGCCGTAACCGTGGTGCCCGCGTCCTGCGCGCTCACGAGCGAAATGGTCCCGCCGTGCCGCTCTACGATATGCTTCACGATCGAAAGCCCCAACCCGGTGCCGCCGGTCTGTTTCGAGCGGGATTTATCCACCCGGTAGAAACGCTCAAAAATCCGCTCCTGATGTTCCTTCGGAATTCCGATTCCGGTGTCCGACACGGTGAGCACCGCACAGTCCCCCTCCCGGCGCACGCCGATATCCACCCGGCCGCCCGGCCGATTATATTTGACGGCATTTTCCGCGAGGTTATAAACGAGCTCCTCAAGCATGCGCGCATTGCCCTGCACGGTAAGCGGCCCGCCTCCGGCGGCAATCGCCACCTGTTTTTGCTCCGCGGTAAAAGCGAGGGTATTTACCACACTGTCCGCCACCGCTTTGAGATCGACCGGCTCCATATCCGCCCGGCCGTCCTCCTCGATCCGTGCGAGACGGATGATGTCGTCGGTGAGGGTGATCAGACGGCTTGCCTCGCGATAGATGCGGCCGGCAAATTTTTTCACGTCCGCCTCCTGCCCCACCATGCCGTTTTCGATCATCTCCGCAAAGCCAGATATCGAGGTGAGCGGGGTTTTGAGCTCATGGGAAACGTTCGCGGTAAAATCGCGGCGTATCTTCTCCGCCTTCTGCTGCTCGGTCACGTCCATGATGAGCACGATCGCGCCGCAGACCTCCCCGGCGTTCAGCACAGGGCTTGCAAAAATGTGGCAGGCGCGCCCGTCGCAGTCGACAACCACATCGGCGCTGGCCCCGGCAAGCGCCCTTCCGACACATTCGTCCATTTCCACGCCGCGCGAAAGATTGAGCAGGTTCTTTCCGGTGTAATCTGCGCTTTTGGCCCCAAGCAGGGAGATTGCGCTGCGGTTGACCGAAAGGATCGAACGGCCTCTGTCCAGAAGCACCAGTCCCTCCTTCATGTTTGAGGTAATCGTCCGGATGGTGTCCCGCTCCTCGCGCAGATGCTCCATCTGCTGGCTGATCAACCGGTTTTGTTCCCGGATTTTTACGAAAAACGGCTCGAGTTCCTCATAGCCTTCGAGGGTATCGGTGTTCCCGATGTTCTTCGCGAGCTCTTCGATCGGGCGGAGCATCCGCCGGGTCAGCCGCGACGCAATCGCCATACCCGCCACCAGGATAACCAGCACGATCCCCGCAATCAGCGGGATGATGCTCACAAATACGGCGCCGATGCTGCGCGTCTGGTTCGAGACGCGCAGCACGCTGCCGTCCGGAAGCTTTTCCGCATAGTAGAACGAATCCAGCCCCATCGTTTCGGACCGGCGGATGTCTTCACCCTTTCCGGTTTCAAGCGCCGAGGCAATCTCCGGACGGGACAGGTGGTTTTCCATCTTATTGGAATTGTTGTCGGTGTCAAAGAGCACCGTGCCGTCCGGCGCGATCATTGTGACGCGGAAGCTCTCAAGACGCAGATCTAGACTGTCCAGGTAATCAGCTGCGTTTGGCGCGGCATAGGTGATAGATCTTGCAATCAGGTTATATTCCTGCCGCAGATCGGTCTTTGCCTGCCGGACAAGCAGCCCATAGACCGACCAGAGGGTCAGCGCCATGGTGAGCAGCACAAGCAAAATCGAGGTGGCGCACAGACTCCAATACATTCTTCTTTTCACGGGTGATCCCCCTGTCTTTCTTAAACCGAAACCTTATAACCCACGCCGCGCACGGTTTGGATCAGCGCGCCGCATGCGCCGAGCTTCTGCCGCAGCGATTTGATATGCATATCCACCGTGCGGCTTTCGCCTTCATAATCAAATCCCCACACCCGTTCCATGATCTTTTCCCGGGTGAGCACAATCCCCTCATTGCGCAGAAGGTAACTGAGCAGCTCAAATTCCTTATAGGTCAGCGTAACCGGCTCCCCCTGTGAGGTGACGGTGCGCCGCTCCTCATCGAGGGTGATCCCCCCGCAGGAGACAAGCGCGATATTCTCCTCGGGTTTCACGCGGCGCAGCACCGCCCGAATGCGTGAGATCAGTTCCATAACCCCGAACGGTTTGGTTATGTAATCGTCCGCACCGAGGTCAAGCCCCTTCACCTTGTCGTATTCGGTGGCCTTTGCGGTCAGCATGATCACTGGCACCTGCGACGTGCCGCCGGACTCCTTCAAGCGGCGCAGGATGGCAAGGCCGTCATCGCCCGGCAACATGATGTCCAGCAGCACCAGTCCCGGGGAGCGCTGTTTCACCGCCACCCAAAAGGGTTCGGCACAGTCAAAGCCCTGCGCTTCAAACCCGCTGCTCGTGAGGGCGTACAGGATCAGTTCCCGGATGCTCTCGTCGTCTTCCACCAGATAAATGCGTGTCCCTGCCATACCGCATAAACTCCTTTGCTCATGTGATCCGCCCGCTCCGCGGGCTTCCAGCGCCATCTGCCCCAAAGGCGGCCATCCGGGTTTAATCGACCGGATGGTCCCCGACATGCTCGCCGGTGATCGAAAAGACCACCCATTCGGCAATATTCGTCGCATGATCGCCGATCCGCTCAAAATATTTCGCCACCATGATGAGGTCGATCGCCTGTTCGCCATTCGCCGGGTCCTGGCGGATGAGGCGGATCAGGTCGTCCTTCACCTCGATGAAGAGGTTATCCACCACATCGTCATATTCGATGACCGCCTGTGCGAGCGCCATGTCGCGGCTGACGAAGGCGTCGATCGCTTCTGTGACCATTTTGATGGTCGCCTCGGCCATCTGCGGGATGTGCTCGAGCGAGTCGATATATTCCTCATTGATGAGCCGGATGGTGATTTCCGAGATATCCTGCGCCTGGTCACCGATGCGTTCCATATCGGTGATCATTTTGAGCGCGGTGGAGATGAGCCGCAGGTCGGCGGCGACCGGCTGCTGCTGCAAAAGCAGTTTCATGCAGCGGTGTTCAATCTCCTTTTCCTTTTCATCCACTTCGGAATCGAACTGAATCGCTTTTTTCGCAAGCGCGAGATCCTTTTCCAGAAGCGCTTTGACCGCGTCACGGATGGCGCTTTCCACAAGCTGGCCCATCTTAATCAGTTCGGTATTTAAAAGTTCCAGTTCCTTGTCAAAACGGTTTCTCATGGCTTTTCCCCTTTTCCAGTTTTCTCATCCGAACCGGCCGGTGATGTAATCTTCGGTTCGCTTGTCTCCCGGCATCGAGAACATCCGCTCGGTGTCGCAGAACTCAACCACCTCGCCGAGCAGGAAGAACGCCGTCTCGTCCGAGATGCGCGTGGCCTGCTGCATATTGTGGGTCACGATAATGATCGTGTATTTCTGCTTCAATTCTAACACAAGGTCCTCGATTTTAGAAGTGGAAATCGGATCGAGCGCGCTGGTCGGTTCGTCCATCAAAAGAACCTCCGGGTCGACCGCCAGCGCGCGGGCGATGCAAAGCCGCTGCTGCTGGCCGCCCGAAAGCCCGAGCGCTGATTTTTTGAGCCGGTCCTTGAGTTCGTCCCAAATCGCGGCGGAACGCAGGCTCTGTTCGACGATCTCGTCGAGCTTGCCCTTTGAGCGGATTCCATGGGTGCGCGGGCCATATGCGATATTGTCGTAGACGCTCATCGGGAACGGGTTTGGCTTCTGAAAGACCATGCCAACCCGCTTGCGCAGCGTATTGATGTCCATATCTCCATAGATATCCTCCCCGTCAAGCGTCACCTTCCCGGTGATCCGGCAGCCCTCCACCAGATCGTTCATCCGGTTAAGGGATTTGAGCAGGGTGGACTTCCCGCAGCCGGAAGGCCCGATAAAAGCGGTGATCGTCTTTTCCCGAAGCCGCAGGTTGATATCCTTGAGCGCCTTAAAATCGCCGTAATAAAGGTCGAGATCCTCGATTGCAAATTTGATACCGTTCATGGATATTACCCCTTTGTCAGTCGTTTCGCGATTACCGCGGACAGCGTGTTGATCAGCAGGACGGTCACCAGCAGAACGACCGCCGTGGCGTAAGCCTCGTTTGTGTGGAGCCCTTCGCTTGAGAGCACGTACATATGGATGGCCAGCGTGCGTCCGGACGCCATCAGCGATCCGGGGATCTGCGCCACCGTGCCGGCTGTGTAGATGAGCGCGGCGGTCTCGCCGACAATGCGCCCGATAGCCAGGATGATACCCGCCAGGATACCCGGCACTGCGGACGGCAGCACAATTTTAAAGACCGTGCGAAGTTTCCCCGCGCCAAGCCCGAAGCTGGCCTCGCGGAAGGAATCGGGCACCGATTTGAGCGCTTCCTCGGTGGTGCGCATGATGAGCGGCAGGATCATGATTGCCAGCGTGCAGGCGCCCGCGATGAGCGAGAAACTCCAGTGCAGCGCTGTGACGAAAAAGAGCATGCCAAAAAGCCCATAGACGATCGAAGGGATTCCGGAGAGGGTTTCGGAGGTGATCCGCACCAGTTCGACCACCTTGTTGCCGCGTTTGGCATATTCCACCAGGTAAACGGCCGTGAAGATCCCAAGCGGCGCGGCAATGAGCAGCGAAAGAAAGGTCATCTGCACCGTTGTGACGATCGCAGGAAAGAGTGAAACGTTCTCCGAGGTGTAGGTGAGCTCAAAAAGGGAGGGCGTGAGGTAAGGGACGCCCTTGGCCAGGATATAAACGATGATGTAAAAGAGGACGAATACCGTGATGACCGCCGCAAGCGTCACCAGCAAAAAGAGGAGCAGCGAGAGCGGATGCGCCAGATAGTCCTTGCATTTTCGGGCAATGCCGACCCGGTTGATCCCTCGGACCGCGTCTTTCTGTCCCGCCATTTATCCCATCCTCCTTTTGAGCACCGAGAAAGTCAGATTGATGAGCAGGATGAATACAAACAGCACTACGCCGGTCGCAATCAGCGCTTCCCGGTGCAGCTCGGCGGCGTAGCCCATCTCCAGCACGATGTTCGCCGTCAGAGTGCGCACCCCCTGAAAAATATTCTGCGGTATGCGCGGCTGGTTGCCCGCGATCATCACGACCGCCATCGTTTCGCCAATCGCCCGGCCGATGCCCAGCACGATACCCGCCAGGATACCGGATTTTGCCGCTGGAAGAACCGCGAAGAAAGCGGCGCGCTCATGGGTCGCGCCAAGCGCCAGCGCGCCTTCATAATAACTGCCCGGCACAGCGCGCAGGGCGGATTCTGACACGCCGATGATGGTGGGCAGGATCATGATACCCAGCAGGATCGAAGCGGTCAGGATGCTGCCTCCGTTATCCACCTTCCGAAAGACGCCCGCCTGCTGGAGCGCCCGTCCAATGGTGCGGATTTCCGGCACCAGTACGACCATTCCAAAGAAGCCGTAGACGATCGAAGGGATGCCCGCCATCAGTTCCACCGCGGGTTTTAAAACCGCATGCAGCTTTTTGGGACAGAAATATGCGAGATAGATGGCTGTGAGGATTCCAACCGGCACGCCGATCAGGATTGCTCCGGCGGTCACATAGATGCTGCCCAGGATCATTGGGAAGATCCCAAAAGACGCGGGCACATCGGACGGCGCCCATTTTTCTCCGAGCAGGAAGTCGAACACGCCGATCTTTGCCATCGCGGGCAGGCCGTTCGCAAAAAGGAACAGACAGATCAGCAGCACCGCGATGATCGAAGCCAGTGCACAGATCAAAAAGAGGATCTCCATCGCTTTTTCTTTGAATTTGTTCATTGTAACACCCTTTCCGGATTTTGGCCGCCGCTTTGGGAAAAGGGGCGGATTTTTGTCCGCCCCTTTTCGGAAGGAAAGAAAAGAAAAAAAGCGCTCGCTTTCAGAGGAATTCTTTCGAGGGTGTCCGGCCGCCGTCGCTCCCACGGCGGCCGGACACAGGAGGTTGGTCCTGTTTACTGGGCGTCGGCCCAGTCGATGATTTCGCCGGTGAAGATGCCTTTGATCTGCTCACTGGTCAGGTTCTCAACCGGATTTTCCGGAGAAACCACAACCGCGATGCCATCGTTTGCAATCGCCAGGCCGACAAGCTCGGCGGATTCGGTATCTTTGAGCCCGCGGGAAGCCATGCCGATGTCGCAGGTGCCGTCGATCGCGGCGGTCATGCCCGCAGTGGAGTCACTGGTCTGCAGTTCGATCTCAGCGCCGGCATTGACCGCTTTGTAGGCTTCGGCCAGCTTTTCCATAACCGGGGAAACCGAGGAGGATCCAGCGATGACCAGACGGCCCTGGGGCTTGTCACCCGCATAGGCGGCGGCGTCATCCGCAACCGCGATGTAGCCGGCGTCAACTACGATCTGCTGGCCTTCTTTTGACATGATGAAGTCGATGAAATCCTTCGCAAGGCCAGTGGGCTCGCCTTTGGTGGCGATGTTAAAGGGACGCGCGACCTTATAGGTACCGGCTTTGACATTTTCGGCGTTCGCTTCCACGCCGTCAACATTGACCGCTTTCACGGTGTCATTGAGCGAACCGAGGGAGATGTAACCGATCGCGTTCGGGTCGCCCGCGACGTTGGTCATAACCACGTTGGTCTGGCTGGCAATAACCGCATCCTGAGTGGTGTGGTCGGTCTTTGTACCGTCCGCGCCCTTCTCCTCAATGCCCATCAATTCGATAAACGCGCCGCGGGTACCGGAACCGGGTTCCCGGGAGACAACGGTGATCGGGCCTTCCATACCTTTGGGCGCTTCGGAAGAAGCCGGGGCTGCGGAGGAAGCGGGCGCCGCGGGGGCGGTGCTCGAAGAAGGCTCATCGGAGCCGCCGCATCCGGCGAGCAGCGAAAGGGACATCATTGCCGCAAGTGTTATGCCAAGAATTCTTTTCATAGTTTTTCACCTTTCTTATTTCATGTAAAATTCATTGCTGTTTTGTCGTACAGATTCTCTTTTGTACGAGTGCTATTATAGTTTTACATTGTAAAGTCACAAGCTCAGCTCTGTAAAATCCATGTAAAATTCGTCAAAGCGATGAATATTTCTCTTTATATTTGGGCAATCCGTCCAACGTTCAATTTTACGAAACAGTTTAGTCAGATTTTTCCCCGTTAAAAGTCAAAAATTCTTCAAACGGGCTTCATAGAGTCCCGCTATACTGTAATCACGCCAAAGGAAAGGGCCGGTGATGCCGATGCAGCAATAACCCTGAAAACTCTCTTTTTTAAGCGTAATACCATTTTATCCCTCTCATCACAACCATCATTTGCCGCCAAACATGCGGATACAATCCCTGGCTGTCCGCAAAAGCCATGGATTTATGATTATCACTGTTCATCCGCCGGATGGTCGGAATACCGGTCCGGCGGGTTGGACAGGCCAAAAAGTCAACGGCGCGGATTACACGCGCTTTCTATAAAAAGCGGCCCGCTTCAGATTAGATCTCCGAAGCGGGCCGCTCCTCATTTCTGTGACCTGGTCACAGAAATGAGGGCATAGGCTGTGGTATGCTGGTTTCAGCATAAAGAAAAGGGGAGTCATCTCATGGCAAAACGGCTGGCCAATATCAATCCGGATCGGTGCGTAGCCTGCGGCGCCTGCATCAAAATCTGCCCGTGCGCGTCCCTTTCGGTTCCGCGCGGCATCGTCGCCACAATCAGTGAAGCGCTCTGTATCGGGTGCGGCAGGTGCGCCAAAATCTGTCCTGCCGGGGCAATCGCTGTCAAGGAGGTGGAAACCGCGTGAAAAAATCCAAAAAATGGTACGATTTTCTCTGGGTCGCATCTGCCGTTTATCTGGCGCTCGGGTTTTTCAACATCCTGTTCGCGTGGCTGGGAATGATCTGTTTTCTGGTGCCGCTTGGCTTCGCGGTTTTCGGCGGTTCAAAAGGGTACTGCAATCGTTACTGCGGGCGCGGCCAGCTCTTCGAACTGCTTGGCAGCCGCTTGTCCCGCAACCGCCCCACCCCCGGCTGGATCGGAGCCAAATGGTGGCGCTACGGCTTTTTGACTTTTTTCCTTTTGATGTTTATCAACATGCTTTTTTCCACCTGGCTGGTATTTTCAGGCAGCCGGAACCTGCATGAAACGGTCACCCTGCTCTGGACCTTCCGGCTGCCCTGGCATTTTGCCTACCAGGGAACTGCGGTCGCACCGTGGGTGGCGCAGTTCGCTTTTGGTTTTTACAGCTTGATGCTCACCTCCACCATCCTCGGGATGGTAAGCATGCTGCTCTGGAAACCGCGCTCCTGGTGCGTCTGGTGCCCGATGGGCACGATGACGCAGGCCATCTGCAAGCTGAAAAGACACTGAAGCGGCTGAATAACCGCAACCTGCAAAGCGTCTTGGGAAACGGCTGCCCCGCCGGTTCCCAAGACGCTTTTTCGGCCCATCGATCCCGCAGTCAGGGGCCCTTGTATCCCTCCGGCAGCTCCCGGTGCCGGTCGATCCCCAGATCGTTGCCGAGTACCCCGGCCCGGCTGATCGCGCTCTTACCGAATTTGTCACGGATACCATCCACCGCGTTCTCCAGCTTTTCCTGCTTTTCGCGTGCCTGCTCATCCTGCTGCGGAGTGAAAAAGCTCAGCTGTTCGGTTTCCAACCCATCCTCCACCAGATTTGCGGCGGTGATGGTCAGCATCCGGATCGGTCTGCGCAGATCCCACGACTCCCGGACAATCGCAAGCGCCGCGTCGGACAGTTCTTTGCCCAGATGACTTGCCTTTTCAAGCGGACGCTGCCGGGTGATTGTTTTAAAATCCGGGTCGCGGATGGTCACCACCACCGTCCTGCATTTCATGCCGTGGCGCCGCAGCCGGGCGGCAACCTCATCTGCCAGCGTGAGTACGCCAAGCCGGATATCTGCCATCCCGTGCAGGTTGCGCTTATAAGTCATGCCGTTTCCGACCGATTTCATCTCCCGCGCTTCATCCGCCGGGCGCACCGGGCTGTCCTCCAACCCACAGGCATAGTCGTGCAGTGTCTCACCCATCTTCCCAAGGCGCTTTGAAAGCGCCTCCCGGTCGGCTTTCGCCAGTTCCCCAATTGTGGTGATGCCAACCTGCCGGAGGATCTGCGCCGCAGCTTTTCCCACATAGAGCAGATCGGTCACTGGCAGCGGCCAAACGATCTCCCGGAAATTCTCCCGGCTGATAATGGTGGTGGCGTCCGGCTTTTTGTAATCGCTGCCGAGTTTGGCGAATATCTTATTGAAGCTGACCCCGACCGACACCGTGAGACCAAGTTCGGCGCGCACCACCCGCCGGATCTCATCCGCGATGGTTTTGCCGTCCCCGAAAAGCCCGCGGCTGCCGGTCACATCCAGCCAGCTCTCATCAATGCCGAACGGCTCGATCTGATCGGTATAGCGCGCATAGATCGCGTTGACCAGCCGTGAATATTTCTGATACTGATCCCGATGAGGCGCCACCAGCGTAAGGCCTGGACATTTGCGCCTGGCCTGCCAGACCGTTTCGGCGGTTTGAATCTGATAACGCTTGGCCAGCTCGTTTTTGGCCAGGATGATCCCATGGCGGCTTTCCGGGTCTCCGCAGACCGCCATCGGGGTCTCGCGCAATTCGGGACGCAGGATGCATTCCACCGATGCGTAAAAGCCGTTGCAGTCGCAGTGCAAAATGGTCCGATCCATCCCGCGCCTCCTTTCCATCCGTTTGACATTCGCAATTTCATTAAAATTTTTTCGGTTTTTTTGGTCATTATTTCGTTGCTATTTTCTGCTTTGGCGTGGTAAAATAAAGACGGACAAGTTTAATAAAAATATTTTTTAGATATAAAAAATATTAGTTAGTGGTGTTGAAATGCTTCGTTCCCAGCTTTTCCGTCGTTATGCCGTCTTTTTCGCCGGGCTTTATTTCTGCGCGGCCGGCGTCGCGCTGGTCACCCGCGCGGGGCTCGGCACCTCCCCGATTTCCTCGCTCGCCTATGTGCTCACCTTCCTCTTCCCGCTGTCGCTTGGCACCTTCACCCTGCTCACCAACATCGTGATGCTTGGCGTGCAGGCGGCGATCCTCCGGCGGGATTTCGAGCTGACCCAGCTACTGCAGCTTCCCGCGACGCTCGTATTCAGTGCCGGGATCGATCTGAATATGTATTTTCTGCGCGCGGTCCCTCTGCCAAATTATCTGTCCCAAATCGCGATGCTTCTGCTCGGATGTGCGGCGCTGGGGTTCGGTGTGGCGGTTGAGGTGGTCGCGGACGCGCTCATCCTCCCGGCGGACGGGATGGCCAAGGCGATTTCTCAAAAGTGGGGCGTCGCGTTCGGCAAGGCGAAAACCGGCTGCGATGTCACGCTTGTGATCCTGGCGATCCTCATTTCGCTTCTGGCGATGCATCATATTTCGGGCGTGCGGGAAGGCACGCTGGTCGCCGCTCTGACAGTGGGGACCTGTGCGGGCTGGTTCAAAAAGCATCTCATCTGTCTGTGCTGTGAACGCTGGCGGCTCTTTCCGGCCGCCCCGGCGGCACAGCCCAATCCTTCCTGAGCGTTCCCTTCTATTTTATCAGTACGGCGTGAAATGTGCAATCATTTCACGCCTTCTCTTTTCCCATGCGCGCCTTGTCAAGACCGCCGCTTCGTGTTAAGATAAAAGCCAGAAATCTCCAGGAGGAATTCTCATGAAAATCCGGTTTGCCGCCCCCGATGACGCCGCGGCATTGCTGCGCATCTATGCGCAGTATGTCGAAACCACAATCACCTTTGAATACACCCTCCCCACCGAGCAGGCGTTTTCCGAACGGATTGCATCCATTTCCAGCGTATATCCTTACCTGGTCTGCGAGGAAGGCGGGCGGGCCGTCGGATATGCTTACGCCCACCGGCAGATGGAGCGGGAAGCATACCAGTGGAACGCCGAACTTTCGATCTACCTTGACCCGTCCGTCACATCAAAAGGACTCGGCCGGAAATTATATGGGGTTTTAATGGAAGTTTTGAAGCTGCAGAATATCAAAACGGTTTACGGTGTGGTCACCCAGCCAAACCTGAAAAGCGAAAAGCTGCATCTCTCGATGGGCTTTACCCGGGCTGGTTTTTTCCGGAACACGGGCTTCAAGTGCGGTGCATGGCGCGACGTTGTCTGGTTTGAAAAGCAGATCGCGCCATATGAACCGCAGCCTGAACCCATCCGCCCCATCCGGGAGCTCCCGCGCGAAACGCTGGAAGCAATCCTGCAACCGCATTGTGAAGGCCGGTTTTCGATTTGACAAACCGGCCAGGGCGCAATATACTAATATTCGTGTGGATAATACTCCAAAAGGAGATGTACTGTTAAATGAGCGAATGTAACCACAATTGTGAATCCTGCAGCCAAAACTGCAGCGAGCGGCAGATGAAGCCGGAGGATTTCCTCGAAAAGCCCCATGAACTGAGCTGTATCCGCAAGGTAATTGGCGTGGTGAGCGGTAAGGGCGGCGTCGGCAAGTCCCTTGTCACCTCGATGCTCGCGGTGCTCCTCAACCGCCGCGGCTACAACACCGCAATCATGGACGCGGATATCACCGGCCCGTCGATCCCCAAGGCGTTCGGCCTGCATGAACGCGCCGAAGGCGGTCCGGAGGGGATCTACCCGGTCAAGAGCAAAACCGGCATCGACGTTATCTCGATCAATCTGCTGCTTGAGAACGAGAGCGATCCTGTCATCTGGCGCGGTCCGGCCATTGCCGGCGTGGTCAAACAGTTCTGGACCGATGTGATCTGGAACGATGTGGATTACCTGTTTGTTGATATGCCGCCCGGAACCGGCGATGTGCCGCTCACCGTTTTCCAGTCGATCCCGCTCGATGGGATCATTGTGGTGGCCTCCCCGCAGGAACTGGTTTCGATGATTGTGGAAAAGGCGGTCAAGATGGCCGACATGATGAAAATCCCGATTCTCGGTATTGTGGAAAATATGAGCTATGTCGAGTGTCCCGACTGCGGCAAAAAGATTCAGATTTTCGGCGAGAGCCACATCGATGCAATCGCCGCGCAGCATGGGCTCAAGGTGCTTGCGAAGCTGCCGATCAATCCCGACATCGCACAGGTTGTGGATAAAGGCGTTGTCGAGCTGTTTGAAGGCGACTGGATGGACGGAGCCGCCGACGCTGTGGAAAATTTGCAGGAATAACGGTAAAAAAAACCCGCTTCATTGTATGAAGCGGGTTTTTTTGGGCGAAACTATCCATAAAGATTCTGACAAAGGAGTTTTATGGATATGAAAGTTCTCAAAGGTTCCAAAACCGAAGCCAATCTGCTTGCCGCGTTTGCCGGCGAAAGCCAGGCCCGCAACAAATACACCTTCTATGCTGCCAAAGCCAAACAGGATGGTTTTGAACAGATCGGCCGCATTTTCGAGGAGACCGCGAATAATGAAAAGGAACACGCTGAAATCTGGTTCAAGCTGGTGCATGAAAGCATGCCCGCCACCGATGTGAACCTGCAGGACGCCGCCAACGGCGAGCGTTACGAATGGGAAGAGATGTACAAAACCTTTGCCGAGGAAGCCAAAGCCGAAGGCTTCGACAAGATCGCCGCGCTGTTCTCACTGGTTGGCCAAGTGGAAAAAGAGCATATGGAACGCTATGAAACGCTGCTCCAGAATGTCAAGAACCAGATGGTATTCAAAAAGCCGCAGCAGGTCACCTGGATCTGCCTCAACTGCGGCCATATCTTCGAGGGACCCGAAGCGCCCAAGATGTGTCCGGTCTGCGAGAAACCACAGGCATGGTTCCAGGTGCGCGCTCAAAATTATTGATATCCCCTTTCTATTCCCCCTCTTCTCCCCGGCGGGACTTCTGTCCCGCCGGGGAATTATTTTTCCGGTCCTTCGGTGAAGGTAAAAATCTCCTCCACCGTCTTGCCGAACACCCGCGCAATATCCATCGCAAGCTTGAGGGAGGGGTTGTACTGTCCTTTTTCCAGCCGGCCGATCGTTTCCCTGCGCACCTGTACCAGCCGCGCAAGCTCCCCCTGTTCCATCCCGGCGCGTGCCCGCAGTTCGCGTATCTTCGTCTTCAGCATGCCTTACTCCCCGAACCGCTCATAGTAGAGAAAGACACCGCTGCGCAGGATCCCCATGGCCACAAAGCAGTAGATCACTTCGGTGGAGGTGATTGAAAGGCTGACCTCTCCAAGCGTGAGCAGCGTAACCACGGCAGCGGCAATATAGACCAGGTTAAATACCAGGGCGTCCGCCTGCGCTTCGTTTTTCCTGGCCCGTTCGTCCGATTTCTCCTTCGGAATGAGGACCTCCAGGACGATTCCCAGTCCGGCGAGCAGCGCAAACAGCATGACGAACAGCATGGTCCATGCGGGTTTTTCAATCGGCAGCCCGGCGTAGAGCAGCAGAGCGCCGATCGTGCCGGTGCAGATGAGCTCCACCTGTTTGGAACGGACGATGGAAAGGCGCGGAAGCTTCATACAGATTCCTCCAATGTGATTTATTTGTATCTTATGAGATAAATATATCACTTTAAAAATTTTCTGTCAAGCCGCACTTTCAAAATATCCGATCAGGCTATTGCACATCTGTACCAACTCCAATCGTCCTATATACCAATTTTTCGTAGAAAACACCCGAAAAAATTGACCTTGCAGACAAAGAGTTGTATCATAGGGGTGGATATTTTCGGAGATATTTTTTGTAAGGAAGGTGTCTGACTATGAAAAATTACGCGGACTATGAGGTCATCCAGCTGACCCAACAGCTGGTGCGCCACAAGAGCACAAACCCTGGCGTTTATGAAACCGAAGTTGGAAATTTCATCTACGATTGGTGCTCCAAACTGCCGGGTGTGGAAGTCTTTCGCGATCCGTATCCGGCGGATCCCAAGCGATTCAACGTCATCGCCCATCTCCCGGGTGAAATCGAGCATCCGAATCTCGTCTACATCTCGCACATGGATGTCGTCCCCGAGGGCGAAGGCTGGAACTGTGATCCCTACGCCGCCCAGATCATCGACGGGAAAATTTACGGCCGCGGTGCATGCGACATGAAATCGGGCATGGCCTGCGCCATGATGACCCTCAAATCGCTCGCCGAGATGGGTAAAAAGCCGAAGCACTCCTTTGTGTTCATTGCCTCGTTCGACGAGGAGGGCAACGTCATGACCGGCGCGGAACAGTCGATGACCAGCGGATGGGTCCGGGCGGACAGCTGGGTCGCCGACCAGGAACCCACCAAAAAGGAAATTATTGTCGCCCACAAGGGCAAGATCTGGTTTAAAATCCACGCGCAGGGCCGCGCCGCTCACGCTTCCACCCCGTGGCAGGGAATCGATGCCATCGCGGCAATGGGCGAAGTGATCCACGGATTCCGCGAGCGAATCGAACGGTTCCCGAGCCATCCGGAGCTGGGTGATTCCACGGTTGCGTTCGGCACCATAGCGGGCGGCATCAACACGAACGTCGTTTCCGATCAGGTAGATCTGTGCATTGATGTGCGTCTCTCCCCGCCGACCACCCCACAGGATGCCATCCGCATCCTCGATGAGGCGATCGCGGACGCCGAGGCGGTTGTCAAGGGCGTAAAAGTCACTTATGACATCATTGCTCAGCGGCCCCCGATCGAGCGCGATCCGGATGCAAAACTCTACAACGCGGCCATAGATGCTTATCGGAAGGTGCTGGGTGAGGAGCCGGTCATCAATTTCTTCTCCTGCTATACCGACGCCGCGGTCATCGCGGGTTCGCTCTCGAATCCGAATACGATGTCCTTCGGACCGGGCGACCTGGGGGTCTGCCACAAGCCAAATGAATTTGTTGACTGCGAGCCGATCCTTGAAGTCCAGCAGGTGCTGTTCCAGCTTGCAAAAGACATGATATTCTGATTTTTCGCAATGTATAAGGGGCGCCGGCTTTAGCCGGCGCCCCTTATATTGTTCTTTTACACCTCGTAGGTTTTTAAAATGTTCTGCGCGATTTCGCGGCGGGTGGTGCGCATATCCATTGCCTGCTTTTCGATGTATCGGTGAGCCTGCGGTTCGGTCATATTGAGGTATTGGATGAGCGCGCACTTCGCGCGGTCGACTAGGCGGATCTCTTCAATCTTGCTCTGCAGTCTGACGTTTTCGCTCTGCAGACCCACGATCCGGTTGCGCGCCGCGCTCACCAGCTTGAGCGCCTGAAAGAAGATCGGCCGGATGACCGGTTTTGCCACGACCAGCACACCATAATCCTCCACCCTGGCTGATACTTCGTCCGCATTTTCGTTTTTCACAAGCAGCATGACCCCCGCCGTGGTCATCTGAGAAACCGAAATGGCCAGTTCATGCCCAAATTCATCCGTCAGCGGCGTATTTACCAGGATGAGGCCAAAATCGTTATCGATCAGCATCCGGCGCGCTTCAGCGCCGGACTTTGCATAAGCTGTCTGGCGGTATCCCGCTGTCCCCAGCAGGCCGCTGAGCAGATCGGCCGCCTGCTGGGAACTGGATACGATAAAAACGCTTTCCATGCCGTCACCCCTCCAAAGAGCAATCCGCCCCTATTTTACAGCCGGTCAAACGAATGCCTCCACTCGAAACCATCCCGGTCGGCAGCGGCCTGACAGTCCCGCCATTCCTTCTTCCGCACACAGACCAGTTTCTCCACCGTCTCCTGAGGCAGCGCCCGTGACACGAAAGCGCTGGACGCCGCTTTTTCCACCGCTTCCCCCAGATCACCCGGCAACTTTTCACATTGCGCAAGCAGCGCGGCGGGCGCGGCATACAGGTTCAGATTCAACGGTTCAGGCAGCGGCAGGCCTTCCCGCACGCCCTCCAAACCCGCTTCCATCAGCAGCGCGAACGCATGGTACGGGTTACACTGCGGATCGGGCGAACGCAGTTCGAACCGGGCGTATTCCCCGTCCGCCGCCGGGATACGGATGAGTTGGGAGCGGTTCTCCCGCGACCAGCTCACATAGGCGGGCGCCTCAAAGGCGCCGAGCCGGCGGTAGGAGTTGGCCGTCGGATTGAGAAACAGGGTGATCTCCGGAATGCGGCGCATCACGCCCGCAATAAAGCTATGTGCGACCGGGCTGTGGAAATTCCCCCGGTTGGTGAACAGGTTGATCCCATCTTTAAAAAGCGACAGGTTGATGTGCATGCCGCTTCCGCTCTTGTCCGGGAACGGCTTGGGCATGAACGACGCGAACAGCCCGTCGCGCGCGGCGATGGTGCGCACCACCGATTTGAAGGTGATGAAATTGTCCGCGCAGGAGAGCGCGTCCGAATAGCGGAAATCGATCTCATTCTGGCCCGGTCCCTGCTCATGGTGGGAACTTTCCGGATAGATCCCCATCTCCTCCAGCGTCAGGCAGATTTCCCGCCGGACATTCTCCCCGCGGTCAAGCGGCGCAATATCGAGATAGCCGCCCTGATCGTGCGGGATGTTGGTGGGTTCGCCGTGTTCATCCATCTGGAACAGATAGAATTCACATTCCGCGCCGACACGCACCTCATATCCGGCCGCGGCGGCTTTTGCCACCGCGTTTTTGAGGATACTCCGGCCATCCCCTGCGAACGGACGGCCGTCCGGATGCCGGATGTCACAGTAAAACCGCACAACCCGCCCCTGCGCGGGCCGCCATGGCAGCACTGCCAATGTGCCCGGATCCGGGAAGAGGAGCAGATCGCTTTCCTCCACGTTCATGAACCCTTCGACTGCCGAAGCGTCGAAACCGATTCCCTGCTGGAATGCGCGCTCCAATTCGTTCGCCATGATCGAAATATTTTTAAGCGTGCCAAAGATATCGCAGAAGGCCAGACGCACAAACTTTACATCATTTTCTTCAACAAACCGCAGCACTTCGTTCATTGTATAATCCATAACCAAACCCCTTCCAAACCATACGCCGCTTTCTTTCTGTAATCGGTTTCCTGCAATTTTATTGTACCACGTTTAATTATAGGTATAAAGCTGTTTATATGGATTCTTGCTGTCCGGGGTCAGGACATAAAACCGGCTGTCCAAAATCTCCGCGCGGTCCTCACCAAATTTTTTGCAGAATTCGGTGACGTATGGTTCAATTTCCGCAAGATCCTGGGCGGCCGCTTCCCGCACAAGAATCCGATCAGGCAGGCTGGCCGGCGGGGCGGCGCACCGCAGAAAGATCTTTCCGCCGTGCATCCCGGTGCCGCAGAAATAACCGGTAATCGGCGTATCCGCGCTTCTCCCAAGCCCCAGCACAACAATCAGTCCGCCTGCTTGATATTCCCCCAAAAAGCTTCCCGCTACCCCGCCGATCACCATGACCGGCAGCTTTTCCCGATAGGCCTTCATATGGATGCCCGCCCGGTAACCAACATTGCCATGGATATAGATTCTGCCGCCGCGCATTCCATAACCGCTACCGTCGCCGCAAGAACCATGGATGACGATCTCGCCGCCGTTCATTGTGTCGCCGGCCGCGTCCTGTGCGTTTCCAGCGGTCGTGATCGATCCGCCGCTGAGATACGCACCCAGGGCATTGCCCGGCACGCCGGTGATGTATATTTCCCGATCTGCAAGCCCGCTTGCAATATACCGCTGCCCGATACAGTTTTCAAGCCGGATCTGCCGGTCGGCGCTTGCTCGGATTTTTTCGTTCAGCTCCTGAAAGTTCATATTTCCAACCGTGATTTTCATCAATCCAGTCCCCCCAGTTTGCGCAGGCGGTCCATTTTCGAAAAGGCCATCAGCTGCGGTTTTTCCTTAATCAGCTCAAAATCGATCGAGTTGAGCGGCGTGCGGTCGCGGATAAGCGCGGTGTAGATACCCGCGCGCTCCACCGCGCCGATCAGGATATAGCCGACCAGCTTTCCGTCCCGGATGACCAGCCGTTTGTAACTTCCGTCCTGCTCGAAAACACAGCTTTCGCCTTCGCAACTGCCCGCCGTGATGATATGCAGGCCGAAGAAGTCAATCGCGTTCATCGGCATGGCGCGGTCGAATATCCTGTCGCCGCCCGCCATATTGAGTCCCGCGCATTCGCCCTGCATGTAGGCATTTGGCCAAAGCGCCAGCACCCGGTCTGTGCCGGTGGTGATGTCGTGGCTTTCGGCGCAGTCGCCTGCCGCGTAGACGTCCGGCAGAGTGGTGCAGCAGCGGGTGTCGGTGACGACACCGCGGTTCACCGCGCCGCCCGCTGCGCGCACCAAATCAGTGTTCGGGTGCACGCCCACCGCGAATACGAGAATGTCGAACGGGATCACCTCCCCGCTTTTTAAAAGCGCGGTGCCCCCGGTGAGCGAGGCGATGCTGTCCGAAAGACGAAAATCCACATTCTGTGCCTCGATGTGGCGGCGCATGATCTCGGAGCCGCGTTCGTCGAGGATCGACGGCAGTACCCGGTCGGCCAGGTCAACCACTGTGACTGAAGCAGCCTTGTCCGCAATACCCTCGGCACACTTGAGGCCTATGAGCCCTGCGCCCAGAATCAGCACCCGCGCCTCGGGGAACAGCGCCTGCTGTAAGGCGCGCGCGTCGTCAAGCGACAGGAAGGTAAATTTCCGTTTCACCTTTGCCGCGCCCTGCACCGGCGGCACAAACGGCTGCGAACCAGCGGCAACAAGGAGCTTATCATAAAGAAGTTTCCCACCGCTTTTGAGCGCCACCTCCTTTTTATCCGGGTCGATGGCGCAGGCGGACTCGCCAAGAAGGGCATGCACGCCGTTTTTTATATAGAAGTCGTCCGGGCGGTATTTCATCCGCTCCCCGTCGGTTTCCCCTCGCAGCAGGTAGGAGATGAGCGGCCGGGAATAGACGTGGTGCGGCTCCTTCGCGACCACTGTGATCAGGCCGTCCTGGTCTCGGGTACGGATCGCTTCGACCGCGCCGACGGCCGCCGCCGAATTTCCGATGATGACATATTTCATCCACGCGTGCCCCTCTCTTCATACACAATCGCCTTGTTTGGGCATCCCTTGACGCAGGCAGGCTCTCCCGCATTGTTTTTGGTGCAGAGCTCGCATTTCTGGATCGCGCGGTGGTCGCTTGACGGCATAATGGCGCCATACGGGCAGGACATGATGCAGGTGTAACAGCCCACGCATTTTTCCTGCCCGATGGTGATGACTCCGCCCTCAATGGTGAGCGCGCCGGTGATACAGCCCTTGACGCAGAGCGGTTCGTCGCAGTGGCGGCAGGAAACCGCGAAGCTGATGTTCCCACGCTGTTCGATCTGGATGCGCGGGTTGATCGTGATATCCTTGAGCGCCTTCACCATATCGTCCTGCCCGGAGTTGGCGAACGCGCAGTAGTATTCGCACAGATGGCACCCGAGGCACCACTTTTCGTTGACATAGATCCGTTTCATAACCCAGCTCCTATCCCCTCGGTTTTCTCAATCCATTTTCTTTCTTTTTTCTCCCGCAAAAAAGAAAGAACCAAAGAAAAAATGTGTTTAAAGTGGGGCCTGCGGGCCCAAGAAGGCTTCCGCGCGCCACGTCGTGCAACCGGGGCTCCGTTCCGGAGCCCCGCAGCCTTTGAGAAGGCTTTCGAAACTTTCATAGACGCGCTTATTCGCCGGCATGTCTGATGCCGAGGATGTCAAGCTCCTTCTGGGTGAGTCCAATGCCGCGCAGCATCAGCCGGTTGCCCCGCAGCGCCTCAATCGAATTGATGCCCATTCCGCCCATCATCTCCTTGACCTCATGATCCCAGGCGGTGACAAGATTGACCAAGCGCTTATAGCCGATGTCCGGGTTCAGACGTTTGACCAGCTCCGGACGCTGGGTTGCGATGCCCCAGTTGCAGCGGCCCGCCTGGCAGCTGCGGCAGAGGTGGCACCCGAGCGCGAGCAGTGCCGAGGTCGCGATGTAGACCGCGTCCGCACCGAGCGCGACCGCTTTGACGATATCGGCGGAGGAGCGGATCGAACCGCCCACCACCACCGAGACGTTTCCGCGGATGCCCTCCTCGCGCAGACGGGAGTCGACCGCCGCGAGCGCGAGCTCGATCGGGATGCCAACATTGTCTCGGATGCGGGTCGGGGCCGCGCCGGTGCCCCCGCGAAAACCATCGATCGCGATGATGTCCGCGCCCGAACGCGCCACGCCGCTCGCAATGGCCGCGACGTTATGCACCGCCGCGATCTTGACGATGACCGGCTTTTGGTAGGCGGTAGCTTCCTTTAAGGAATAGACCAGCTGGCGCAGATCCTCGATCGAATAGATGTCGTGGTGCGGCGCGGGTGAAATCGCATCGGAACCTTCGGGGATCATCCGGGTAGAGGAGATGTCACCCACGATCTTTTCGCCCGGCAGGTGCCCGCCGATGCCCGGCTTCGCGCCCTGTCCCATCTTGATCTCGATGGCAGCGCCCGCCTCAAGGTAGTCACGGTGTACGCCAAACCGTCCGGACGCCACCTGCACGACAGTGTGTGGGCCGTACTGGTAGAAATTCTCATGCAGGCCGCCTTCGCCGGTATTATAGTAGGTGCCAAGTTCACAGGCCGCGCGCGCGAGACTCTCATGCGCGTTATAGGAAATCGAACCGTAGCTCATGGCCGAAAACATGACCGGAACCGACAATTCGAGCTGTGGAGTGAGGTTGTTTACGATCCGCCCACTCTCATCCCGTTCGATACGGTCCGGCTTCTTGCCCAGAAAGGTCTTGGTTTCCATCGGCTCACGCAGGGGATCAATCGACGGATTCGTCACCTGGGAAGCGTTGATGAGTATCTTGTCCCAATAGACCGGGAACGGCTCGGGGTTTCCCATCGAAGAGAGCAGCACACCGCCGGTGCCCGCCTGCCGGTAAATTGCCGAAATGGCCGCGCCGGTCCAGTTGGCGTTCTGTTTGAAGGTGTGATCGCTCTTCACAATCTTGATCGCGTGGGTTGGACAGAGCGAAACGCAGCGGTGGCAGTTGACGCATTTCGCGTCGTCGCTGATCATACGGCCCAGCTCGGTGTCATAGCGCGTCACTTCGTTCGCGCATTGGCGTTCGCAGACGCGGCAGGTGATACACTTGTCGTGATTGCGCACGAGTTCATATTCGGGATAGAGAAAATTCACAGGCATTACCGCGCGCCTCCTTCGTTAAGCCGTACAATGACCGGTTCGCCGCCGCGCGGCGACCAGATTTTATCAAGCTCCGGCTCCAGTGCGCGGATAGCGCATTCCTCGCTCGCAACATAGACCGTCTGTCCCTTTTCGCCAATGACCATCGAACGCAGCTTGAGGCGGTCGTTTAATGCCATCATGCCGCCGTCGAAGCCGAGCAGGATGGAAAACGGGCCAGTGATGAGAAGACTTGAAAAGGCGTTCCGCAGGTAGGTGTATTTCTCCCGCTTTTCAGGCGGGTAGCCCGCGATGGTCGACCAAAAGGGCGCGGCGATGACGCTGGCCATTTCTTCCAGTGTCAGTCCCTGCTTACGCACGAGATAGTCGATGATATAGGTGATGACCTCGGTGTCGGTGAGCAGGGTGCATTTGTAACCAAACATTTCGATAAAGCGGCGGTTCGCGTCGTAGGAGCTTATCTCGCCGTTATGCACGATCGAATAGGAAAGCATGGCGAACGGGTGCGCCCCGCCCCACCAGCCGGGTGTGTTGGTCGGATAACGTCCGTGGGCGGTCCAGCAGTAGCCCGCGTATTCGTCAAGCCGGTAGTATTCGCCCACGTCCTCCGGGAAACCAACTGCCTTAAACACGCCCATATTCTTGCCGGAGGAAAAGATATACGCGCCCGCGATCCGGGTGTTCACGCGGATGACGCAGCGGCTGACGTATTCCGCCTCGTCAAGCTGGCTGTCCGCCAGGCGGTTGTGTTGCGGCAGGACAAAATACCGCCAGATGAGCGGCTCGTTCACAATCCTGCGGGATTTGCGCACTGGGATTTTCGAAAGGTTCACCACGTCGAAATGCGCTTCCAGATATTTTTCACAGGCCGCCTTTGCATCAGCGTCGTCATAAAAGACATGGAACGCGTACGCGTCCTTATATTCGGGATAGATGCCATAGCCCGCGAAACCGCCGCCCAAGCCGTTCGAACGGTCGTGCATGGTGGCGATTGAGCGGATGATCGCGTCTCCCGAAACGCGTTTGCCGTCCTTTTGGAAGATGCCGCTGATGGCACAGCCGGAAGGGATTCGGATTTCCCCTTCGCGCTGCCGCGGATTCAGATCCTCCTGCAACATAGTAAAGTCCCTCCATCATTTCAGATAAACAGCTTAACGCAAAAGACGTTCAGAAAACGGCGGCCGCGCGGGCGGCGCCATTTTCTGAACGTCTTTGTCCAATGTGGCAATGATACCTTATAAGTGGACACACTGTCAAGAATTTTGAATCAAAAAATGCAGCTTTCCCCGAAATGTTGTATAAAACAAACATTTCCAGCCTTTATAGAACGAATTTCGCAGGACACATTCACAAATCTTGCAAAATATACTTGACATCTGTTTTTTACACGTCTATACTGTGAGCATGCAAAGCAACGGCGCTTGTGGACCTTGGTCCGCAGGCGCCGTTGCTATTTGAAAAAGGAGTTGTGTTTATATGAGCACCGTACCGGACATCTTTGGCAGCATGGTTTTTAACGATGCGACCATGAAGGAACGCCTTCCCAAGGAGACCTACAGGGCGCTGAAAAAAACCGTCCGCGAAGGCAAGATCCTGGACATCACCGTTGCAAATGTGGTCGCAAACGCAATGAAGGATTGGGCCGTCGAAAAGGGCGTCACCCATTTCACCCACTGGTTCCAGCCGATGACCGGTATCACGGCGGAAAAACACGACAGCTTCATCTCCCCGCTCGATGACGGCAATGTCATCATGGAGTTCTCCGGCAAGGAGCTCATCAAGGGCGAACCGGACGCATCCTCCTTTCCGTCCGGAGGGCTTCGCGCCACCTTCGAAGCCCGCGGCTACACCGCCTGGGACCCCACCTCCTACGCCTTTATCAAGGAAAACGTTCTTTGCATTCCGACCGCCTTCTGTTCTTACAGCGGCGAGGCGCTCGACAAAAAGACCCCGCTCCTGCGTTCGATGGAAGCGATCAATACCCAGGCGCTGCGCATCCTGAGGCTCTTCGGCAACACCACCGCCACCCGGGTTCTCACCACCGTCGGCCCGGAGCAGGAATACTTCCTCATCGACAAGGAGCTTTATCTGAAGCGCAAGGATCTGCGCTTCACTGGACGCACCCTGTTCGGTGCGAAACCGCCCAAGGGCCAGGAGCTGGAGGACCATTATTTCGGATCGATCAAGCCGCGCGTCGCGCAGTTCATGGCTGATCTTGACCAGGAACTCTGGAAGCTCGGCATCCTTGCAAAGACCGAGCACAACGAGGTCGCGCCCGCCCAGCACGAGCTGGCTCCCATCTTCACAAACACCAACATTGCCACCGACCACAACCAGCTCACAATGGAGCTGATGAAAAAGGTTGCCGACCGCCACGGGCTGGCCTGTCTGCTTCATGAAAAGCCATTCGCCGGCGTAAACGGCTCGGGTAAGCACAACAACTGGTCGATCAGCACCAACACCAGCGTCAACCTGCTCGACCCCGGCAAAACCCCGTATGAGAACGCGCAGTTCCTGCTTTTCCTCACAGCGGTCATCAAGGCGGTTGACGAATATCAGGATCTGCTGCGCCTGTCGGTCGCAACCGCGGGAAACGACCACCGTCTCGGAGCAAACGAAGCTCCTCCGGCCATTGTTTCGATGTTCCTGGGCGACGAACTGACTGAAATCCTCAAAGCGATCGAAAGCGGCAGCGCCTATAACGGGACGGTCAAGGAGGAGATGGAAATCGGCGTGGATGTCCTGCCGCACTTCCCCAAGGACACCACCGACCGCAACCGAACCTCCCCGTTCGCCTTTACCGGGAACAAATTTGAATTCCGGATGCTCGGCTCGACCCTTTCGATCTCCGGCCCGAACATTGTGCTCAACACGATCGTCGCGGAGGAACTCGGGCAGTTCGCAGACGAGCTTGAGAATGCCTCCGACTTCAAGGCGGCCCTGGGCGGTCTGATCAAACGCACCATCAAGGAGCATAAGCGGATCATCTTCAATGGCAACGGATATGACGACGCCTGGATCACAGAAGCGGAAAGCCGCGGCCTTCTGAACCTGCATTCCACCGCCGACGCGCTGCCTTACTTCTGTGCCGACAAGAATCTGACGCTTTTCGAAAAGCACCATATTTTCACCAGGCAGGAAGTGCGCTCCCGGTGTGAAATCATGCTGGAAAACTACTGTAAGGTGCTTTCCATCGAAGCGCTCACCATGCTGGAAATGGTCAAGAAGGACATTCTCCCCGCGACCTATTCCTATATCAAGCGGCTCAGCGACACCGCGGCTTCGGCGCGCAGCCTCTGTCCGGACCTCACCTGCGAAAGCGAGATTAAAATGGTTTCAAAACTCTCCTCGCTCTGCAACTGCCTGTATGTCAAAGCCGACAACCTCGATAAAGCGGTGATTGGCGCCAAAACCTATGCTGATCCAGCGGAGGCCGCCAGCTATTACCGGCAGTATGTGTTCGCGGCCATGCAGGAACTGCGCGCGGTCGCGGATGAGATCGAAGGCATGGTCGGAGAAAAATACTGGCCGTATCCAACCTACGGCGCGCTGCTCTTCAGCGTCTGATCCCTTTGTCCCCTTACTGTTTTTTATAGATCACAAGCACAGATCCCGAAAAATGCACAAGGGCGTGTATCCCCGGTTCGTCCCCGGGGATGCGCGCCCGATCTGTTTTGAGGAGGAAGTTCTATGTTTTCATCTGTTGACACCATTTGGGTGCTGCTCGGCGCGGCACTCGTATTCTTCATGCAGGCGGGCTTCGCCATGGTCGAAACCGGGTTCACCCGCGCGAAGAACGCAGGCAATATCATCATGAAAAACCTGATGGATTTTTCGATCGGCACCCCGATTTTCTGGATCGTCGGATTTGGCCTGATGTTTGCGGGTTCCGGCCCTCTCATCGGAGGATTCGACCCTTTCATCCTGAACTACGACCTTGGCGGAAGCTTCCCAACCGCCGCGTTCATTATCTTCCAGACGGTCTTCTGCGCCACCGCCGCAACCATCGTTTCCGGCGCGATGGCGGAACGCACCAAATTCTCCGCCTACTGCATCTATTCCGCCATTATCAGCGCGGTGATTTATCCCATCTCCGGCCATTGGATCTGGGGCGGTGGCTGGCTTGCGCAGCTTGGGTTCCATGATTTTGCCGGTTCCACGGCGGTACATATGGTCGGCGGCGCCGCGGCGCTCGTGGGAGCCAAGATCCTTGGGCCGCGCCTCGGCAAATATGCGAAGGACGGTACCCCGAAGGCGATTCCCGGGCACAGCCTCACCCTTGGCGCGCTCGGCGTGTTCATCCTGTGGTTCTGCTGGTTCGGCTTCAACGGCTGCTCGACCGTTTCGATGACCGGCGACGACACGCTTATGAGCGCTTCCAACATCTTTGTCACGACTAACCTTGCAGCAGCGGTCGCGACCTGCACCACCATGATCCTCACCTGGCTCCGTTACAAAAAGCCGGACGTCTCGATGACCCTGAATGGTTCGCTCGCGGGCCTGGTGGCGATCACGGCCGGATGTGACGCGGTTTCACCTGCGGGCGCCGCAGTCATCGGTATCTGTGCCGGTATCGCGGTGGTCTTTGGTATCGAATTCATCGACAAGACCTGCAAAATTGACGACCCGGTTGGCGCGATCGGCGTTCATGGCGTCTGCGGCGCGCTCGGCACCATCCTCACCGGCGTTTTCGCGCTGGACGGCGGCCTTGCCTACGGCGGCGGCTTCCACTCTCTGGGCATTCAGGCACTCGGCGTTGTTTCGGTCATCGCCTGGGTCGTGGTCACAATGACCATTGTGTTCCAGATTATTAAACATACGGTCGGCCTGCGGGTCACAAAACACGAAGAGGTCGTCGGCCTCGACATTGAGGAACACGGCCTGGTCAGCAGCTATGCCGACTTCATGCCCACGATCGATTCTCTGCGCGACTTCGATTCCGACGCGCCGGCCGGCGAAATCCCCATCGCGCAGGCGGTGCCGGTCGAGCTGGTTTCCGATTCCTCCGGGAAGCTCGCCTCCGATGTAAAAATGACCAAGATCGCGATCGTGGCGCGGCAGAACCGGTTCGAACCGCTCAAGGCCGCGATGAACGAAATCGGCGTGACCGGCATGACGGTCACCCAGGTCATCGGCTGCGGTATGCAGAAGGGTTCCACCGAATATTACCGCGGCATCCCGATGGAGATGAATCTCCTGCCCAAAATGAAGGTGGAGATCATCGTCTGCAAAGTGCCGGTCCGCACAGTCATCGAAGCCGCCAAAAAAGCGCTCTATACGGGGCACATCGGAGATGGCAAGATCTTTGTTTACGACGTTGAAAATGTAGTCAAGGTCCGCACCGGCGAAGAGGGCTACGACGCCCTGCAGGATGAGGACTGACCGATCAATTCCTATACAGCGCCCCAATCTGCCTCCTATATATTCCATGAAAGCCCCTGGGCGGGTTCTCCCACCCGCGGCTGCCGCGCTATTCCATGCCCGGCAGCCGCTCCCTTTTTCCGATCGACCCCTCATTTTTGATAAACACAACACGGCAGGAGGTCCCACTGGAAGGCGGGGCCTCCTGCCGTTCGGTGCTTGCATCCGGCCGATGGAACGTCTATACTGGGACAAACAGATCAAAAGGGGGCATCGCTTATGGAAATCCAAAAAATCATCGCAAACCGGCGCGCTGCTTTGGCGCTGGCCTGGGAGGTCTTTCTCGAATTTGAGGCGCCGGAGTACCCGCCGGAAGGGGTCGCGTCTTTTCGCGGCTATCTCAACAATCCGCAAGCCATGGCCGCGCTCGATTTTTATGGCGCTTATAAAAACGGGACACTCGCAGGCATGCTGGCGGTAAAAGAGAAAAGCCATATCAGCCTCTTTTTTGTCCGGCGGGAATTTCAACGGCAGGGTATCGGCAGAGCGATTTTCACGGCTTATCTCGCACAGTCTGCCGCGCCGCACATTACGGTCAATTCCTCCCCCTATGCGGTCCCGGTCTATGAACGGCTCGGCTTTTCCGCCACCGCGCCTGAACAGCTCACCGACGGCATCCGCTACACCCCCATGGTCTATCAAAGGGAAAAGGAGGAGCCTTAAGGCTCCTCCTTTTCTTTTTTTGTACATCCTTCCGCATGCGGGCAACCAGCGCATCCGCCGCACTTTCCTTTGTTGCGGATACTGTAGCGCACCGCGAAAAAAAGCGCCGCCGCCAGAAGGCCCAAAATCAGCCAGTCTCCAATACTCAAGAAAAAACACCTCCTCAGTGGATGAACAGTCCTGCAAGCTGATAGAATACAAATGCCGCCAGCCATGCGATGCCGCTCTGGTAAAAGGCCATCAGAATGGCAGAACGGGTGTTGAGCTCCCGCCGCACCGCAGCAATCGCGGCCACGCAGGGGGTGTAAAGCAGGGTGAACACCAGAAACGCCCCGGCCGCGAGCGGCGTGAAGATCCCCTGCAGCGCCACCGGCAGGGAGGCGGGATTGGTTCCGGTGAGCACGGCCAGCGTACTGACCACCGCTTCTTTGGCGGAGAATCCCGTGATGAGCGCGGTTGAGGCGCGCCAGTCGGTGAAGCCGAGCGGCGCGAATACCGGCGCGATGAACCGTCCGATCGAAGCGAGCATGCTCGCTTCGCCGCCCGCGGCCACGACATTGAGCCGCGTGTCAAAGGTCTGCAAGAACCAAATAATAATGGTCGCCACGAAGATCACCGTGAAGGCACGGGTCAAAAAATCCTTTGCCTTGTCCCACAAAAGCAGGCAGACGCTCTTCGCACCCGGCAGCCGGTAGTTTGGCAGCTCCATGACGAACGGCACCGGCTGCCCGTGAAAGACGGTGTTCTTCAGGATGAGCCCGCTTAATATGCCGACCAGCATCCCAAGGATATAGAGCGCAATCATCACCAGCGCGCGATGCTCCGGGAAGAACGCCACCGTAAACATACCATAGATCGGCAGCTTTGCGCTGCAGGACATGAACGGCGTGAGCAGGATGGTCATCCGGCGGTCCCGTTCGGAGGCGAGCGTCCGGGTCGCCATAATGGCAGGCACCGAACAGCCGAATCCGATCAGCATCGGTACAAACGAACGGCCGGAAAGGCCGATTTTACGCAGCAGTTTATCCATTACAAAGGCGACGCGGGCCATATAGCCGCTGTCCTCCAAGATCGACAGGAAGAAAAAAAGCACCACGATGATCGGCAGGAAAGAAAGCACGCTCCCTACTCCCGCGAACACGCCGTCGATCACCAGCGAATGCACCACCGGATTGATGCCGTATGCGGTCAGCCCCGCGGATACAGCCGCTGTGACCGTGTCGATGCCCGCCGCGAGCAGATCGCTCAGAAAACTGCCGATCACCCCAAAGGTCAGCCAGAAGATCAGCATCATGATGCATAAAAAGATCGGCAGCGCAAAATACTTGTGAGTGAGCCACTCGTCCATCTTTAGGCTGCGCAGATGTTCTTTGCTCTCGCCGGATTTCACCACCCAGTCATGGCAGAGCGATTCGATAAAGGTGTAGCGCATATCCGCGAGCGCGGCCTCCCGATCGGTGCCGGTCTCCTGCTCCATCTCGGCCACATTGTGCTCCAGCAGTTCTTTTTCATTCTCAGAAAGCTGCAAAAGCTCCATCATTGGCGTATCGCCCTCGACCAGCTTGGTTGCTGCAAAACGTGACGGCACACCGACCCGCTCGGCATGGTCTTCGACCAGGTGGGCGGTCGCGTGGATCGCACGGTGCACCGCGCCGGAGCAGAAGTCCATCCGTTTCGGCTTCTGCCGGGCGGCCGCGACAGCGATCGCCGTGTCAATGAGTTCCCCGATGCCTTCGTTCTTGACCGCTGAAATCGGCACGACCGGCACGCCAAGATCCTCCGCCAACCCCGCGATTTTGATGGTGCCGCCGTTGGCGCGCACCTCGTCCATCATGTTTAAAGCGATCACCATGGGGATACCCAACTCGATAAGCTGCATGCTCAGATAGAGGTTGCGCTCGATATTGGTCGCGTCGACAATATTGATGATCCCATCCGGATTCCCGTTTAAGAGGAAATCGCGGGTGACAATCTCCTCGTTTGTATACGGAGAAAGCGAATAGATCCCCGGCAGATCGACCACTTCAACAGGCTTGCCGTTATACTTCCACTCGTGACCCTGCCGCATCCGTTCCCGCGCCCGCCGCAAGCCATGGCCCGGGCGCTGCCGGCCGTGTTCCCGGCGCAGGATGGCGCCGACCTTGCGTTCGACCGTTACGCCCGGAAAGTTCCCGACATGCTGGTTACTGCCGGTCAGCTGATTAAATAGGGTCGTTTTGCCGCAATTCTGGTTGCCCGCCAACGCAAAAATCATTGGACAGATTCCTCCTCCACATCGATTTCGCGCGCATCTTCCAGGCGCAGCGTCAATTCATATCCGCGCAGATGCAGTTCAATTGGGTCTCCCATCGGCGCCACCTTGCGCACCATCACCCGGGTTTTGGGCGTGAGCCCCATATCCAGAAGCCGCCTGCGCAAAGCGCCGCTGCCGCCGACGCGGGTGATCACCGCGCTGCCCCCGACCTTCAGCTGGTCCAGTGTCATTTTGGTCCTCTCCTTATGTATGTTAGCATCCACTAACCTACGCTCATTTTATTCGAAAACACGTTGTTAGCCACAGCTTACATATTACCTTTTTTCAATATCTTTGTCAATATCGCCCGGCGGGGACTACGCCTGTATTCCGGCATCCTTTTGTATAAATATTGAAAGATTGCACAAATAGATGGATTTACATTGACATTTTATAATGCAATGCGCTATTATTGAAACATATCATCCGCGGCACCCGGCCGTCATATGAAGGGAATTAAAATGATGGATAATTTTAAACTTGTGACCGACAGCGCCTGTGAACTGGACGACGACCTGATCAAATTTTTCGACGCGGAGACGGTTCCGTTTTCGATGATGCTCGAAAATGTGAACTATATTGACGATGATCATCTCGACGTGAGAAATTTCGTAAAAGCGATGAAACAAAGCAAACATGTGCCGAAATCGGCCTGCCCGTCTCCCGAGGCATTCGCGGAGAAATTCCGCAAAGCGAAAAATGTTTTCTGCACCACGATTTCTTCCCATCTGAGTGGCTGCTACAACAGCGCCATGCTCGCAAAGGAAATGGTGGAACAGGAGGGCGGACACCGGGTCCATATTTTCGACTCCTGGTCGGCAACCGCCGGAGAAATCGCGATCTGCATCAAGATTAAAGAATGTATCGAGGCGCATATGGATTACGATGCTGTTGTTGAAAAAGTCACCGAATTCCGCAATGGGATGCGTACCTTCTTCATCCTCGAAAGCCTTGATAACCTCATCAAAAACGGCCGCATGAACAAAATTGTCGGCTATGTGGCGTCCGCCATGAGCCTGCGCCCAATTATGACCGCTCCGGGCGGCGAGATCAAGCTCTTTGAAAAAGCGCGCGGCTCGGTGCGCGCCTTCACCCGTCTGGTCGAACTCATCGGGGAATGCCACAAGGATTTCTCCGACCGCACGCTGGTGATTACCCACTGCAACAACGAACGGCAAGCCAGCTTCATCAAAGCCGAAGCGCAGAAGCTCTATAATTTTAAGGATATCTGTGTGATGCCCACCCGGGGACTGGCCAGCATGTATGCCGACGACGGCGGCGTGGTCATCGCATTCTGACAAAGGAGGCGTTTTCTCCATGGGCAAAAATATTCTCATCCTCACCGGCAGCCCGCGCCCGGGCGCCAACAGCCTCATCATGGCGGAGGCATTCGCCAAAGCCGCACAGAAAAATGGCCATGCGGCCACACTTGTCAAGACCGCGCAGCTCAGGGTCGGCGGCTGCCGCGCCTGTGAAAAATGCTGGACCGGCGGCAAGCCCTGCATCCAGCAGGACGATATGCAGAAGCTTTATCCGCAGCTCAACCTTGCGGACATCATCGTCTTTGCGTCGCCGCTTTATTTTTATGGTCTTTCCGCTCAGCTAAAAGCAGTCATCGACCGCTTTTACCCGCTCACCAAAGATGACAAGCTGCCCGCGTTCGGCGGCAAGCAGTGCGTCCTGCTCCTTTGCGGCGCGTCGGAGGACGAGGACGATTTTGAAGGCGCCATCCGCACCTACGAGCTGATCTGCGACTATGCCGGGTGGGAGGACTGCGGCGTGGTTTCGGCCTGCGGCGTGACCAATCCCGGTGATGTCAAGGGCACCGTCTGGATGGACGAGGTGGAAGCGCTCGCCGGACAGTTCTGATGTGTTCAAAAAAGGGGCCGCCCATGGGCGGCCCCTTTTTTGTATTTTCGGTTATTTTTCATGTTCCTCGGTGATTTCACCCATTTTAAAAGCGCGCAGCAAACGCCTGAGGTCATCGACATTCTGCTGCAGCTTCACGCCGGTATCGGTCTCCGCGATCTTGATGCGGGATTCCATCCGCTCAAACACGACCGATGTCGAGATGATGTCGGTGTTTTGCTTGATCGCCTGCTTGCGACCGCCGAACGGCTCGTGGGAAGCGATGCGGATACCCCAGGAATTGTAAATCAGCGTATATCCCGCGATGCCGGTCGTAGGCTGGTATGCGCGGCAGAACCCCCCGTCGATCACGATGAGGCGGCCGCCGGCCTTGACCGGGTTCTCGCCGTCCTTCGATTTGACCGGGACGTGGCCGTTGATGATGTGGCAATGCGGGCCTTCCAGCCCGAATTCCCGCAGCAGCCGGATACAGACCTCGGGGTCCTCGTAATAGGTGTAATACGGGTTTTTCTCCTCCGCCCAAACCGATTTATCCGGAACCAGTCTGCGTTCAAACGTGGTGATGTGGTCGCGGCCAAAGAGCGGCGAGTGCCTGCCGCACCAGAGAAACCACAGAAAATCCTTCCCGAACTGTTTTTCCAGGGTATCCGGCTTGGCATAGTAGCCCTGCCGGGCAACCGTTTCGGCGTGGTCGAGGAACGCCTTGCCCCCAAGGCCCTTGCAGCCGATATTGAACTTCATATCCGTGCCGTCCGGATTCATCGGGATGCAGCCATGGAACAGGAGGTTGCCGTTATAGGTTTTGTAAAGGCCGCCCTTTGAATAGAGGAATTTAACATGCCGCTGGAGCTTCTCGCTGCGAAGGAACGCGTCCTTCAGCTGCGCCATGAGTTCGGTTTCCTCATCCGAAAGCTTGTAGGGGTCCACCGGGTCGACCGTCGGGAAATCGGTGTCGCTGAGCGGGTAATCCTTTCCGCCGATTTTCACCGTCTTTTTCTCATAATCGATCTTGTCGAGCAGCAGCCGGTCGTCCATGCCGAATTCCGGATTGCGCAGGATTGTTTGGCCCTCGAGCTTGAAGAGAATCACTGAAATTGCTTTGTGCATACGCGCACCGAGCTCAATGTCCTTGGCGTTGTAGGTGGTGGAATCGGTTACGCGGGTAGCAAAGCAGGCGGTATCCACATCCATGTAGACCTCATTTGCAAAGAGCGCGAGCGGCCGCAGGCTGATGCCATAGCCGGTTTCGATGACCGCGAGGTTGTTATAGGTGATCGAATTGACCAGTACGGTCGCAATACAGGTGCGGCTGCCGGTGGCGGCGCCCATCCATAAGACATCATGGTTGCCCCACTGGATATCCACCGAGTGGTGGGTCATCAGTGAATCCATCACAATATCGGCGCGCGGGCCGCGGTCAAAGATATCGCCCACAATGTGCAGATGGTCGACTACAAGGGTCTTGATAACGCTGCAGACCGCAATGATAAAATCCTCGGCTTTATCGATATCGATCATGGTCGAAATGATGTTCTCGTAATAATCCTTTTTGTTATGGATTTCATAATTGGTATTGAGGAGCTCGTCGATGATATAGGCATAGTCCTTCGGCAGCGCCTTACGCACTTTGGAACGGGTGTATTTGGAGGAAACCAGCCGGCAGATTTCCAAAAGCCGGTTCAGGGTAATTTTATACCATTCGGTCAGGTCGCTGACCGTTCCCCGCACCTCCTCCAGCTTTTCCTCGGGATAATAAATAAGGGTCGCAAGCTGATCGCGCGCGTCTTTGGGGACGCTGTTTTCAAAAAGGATATCCACCTTTTCGCGCACCGCGCCGGAGGCATTATTGAGGATATGCAGGAATGCCTCGTATTCCCCGTGCAGGTCCGACATGAAATGCTCGGTGCCCTTCGGCAGGTTAAGGATCGCCTGCAGGTTGATAATTTCCGTGCTTGCCGCCTGTACCGTTGGATATTGGCGCGCCAGCATCTGCAGATACCGGTGTTCGGTGATCTCGGCGCGCATTGGCTGTTTCATGTTGTCCACACTCCTTTTATATCGCTCACACATACCGCCCACATTGGGGCTGCTTTCCCTTCTTTGTCATTATACCACAAGCGCGAAGCGCGCAGTGGTATAATTGCGCATTGGGACGGCAGCGCTCTTGGCGCGGATCGTCCTGCGCATAAACTGGTATCGTAGTCGCTTTGCGGCTATGATACCACAAGCGCGAAGCGCGCAGTTGGATAATGGGCCATTGGGCAGGAAACCGGCAACACCGGCGGATCTGCCTGGCATAGGCTACAAGCCGCGCCAAGCCTGTCTGTGGCGGGCGCAGGCGGCAGCTGCCGCTTGCTTTGCGTTTATTATCCCATGATTTGTGAATTCTTGCAATGGATTTTTGTCGGATTTATGTTATAATAAATCAAAAGCGGCCGCCTTCCCGCGCAGAGCGGACCCTCTGCCGGGGTGGCGCGGGACTTACTCCATCGGCGCCGGTGGCCCCCGGTGTTTCGCGGCCGCCCGCTACATCATCGCAAAGGAAGGATCTAGAAAATGGAGAACAAAGCCAAAGGATTTTGGGGAGAATTCAAACAATTCATTTCGCGTGGGAACGTCATGGACATGGCGGTCGGCGTCATCATCGGCACCGCCTTCACCGCAATCGTCAATTCGCTTGTCAAGGAAGTCATCATGCCGTTTGTCGGGTGGCTCATCGGCGGGATCAACTTCTCCGACTTCAAGATCGTGCTTTCCCCCGCTGTGGGTGAAACCCCCGAGGTCGCAATCCTTTACGGCAGCTTCCTCAACCAGATCATCAACTTCCTGATCATCGCATTTGTTGTATTCGTGATGGTCAAGGCAATCAATTCCCTGCACCGCAAAAAAGAGACGGAAAAGCCCGCGGAACCAGCCGCGCCGCCGGCGGATATCGCCCTGCTCACCGAAATCCGCGACCTTCTTAAAAAGGACAAGTAAATCTGTCACCCTGCGGCTTTGCGTCTGACGGCACAAAGCCGCTTGGCATTTGCCGAACTTTTATGATATCTCCAGGCCCGGGTGCGGGCCGGAAAGGAAGCTAGCTATGAAACGCGTCTTTTTGATCGTACTGGACAGTTTTGGCATCGGAGAAGCGCCCGACGCCGCTGAATATGGCGACGCCGGCAGCAACACCCTGCGTTCCTGCTTTGAGACCGGGAAGCTGCGGGTGCCCAACCTGCAAAAACTGGGGCTTTTCAATATTGACGGGATTTGCTGCGGGGAGCCGGCCAGCCGGCCGCGCGGCGCCTACGGACGGATGCGGGAGGCTTCAGCCGGCAAAGACACCACCTGCGGCCACTGGGAAATCGCGGGCATCATCTCCCAAAAGCGGATGCCCACCTATCCGGACGGTTTTCCCACGGAGCTCATCCAGGAGTTTGAACGGCGGACAGGCCGCCGTGTGCTTTGCAACAGGCCTGCCTCCGGCACCCAGGTGATCCTTGATTACGGGCAGGAGCATGAACAGACCGGCGCGCTCATCGTCTACACCAGCGCGGACAGCGTTTTCCAGATCGCGGCCCATGAGTCGGTCATCCCAGTCTCGGAGCTTTATGAATACTGCAAAATCGCCCGCGCCCTGCTCACCGGTGAAAATGCCGTCGGGCGGGTCATCGCGCGGCCGTTCACAGGCAAATACCCGAACTATAAGCGCACCTCCAACCGTCACGACTTTTCGCTCGCGCCCCCGCGCCCAACCGTACTTGACGCGATCCAGGCTTCAGGGCTTGAAACCATCGGCGTGGGAAAAATTTTTGATATTTTTGCCGGGCGGGGCATCAGCAGGACCAGCCGAACCCAAGGCAACGACGACGGCATGGCACAGACCATCGCCCACGCAAAGGAGGATTTCTCCGGGCTCTGTTTCGTAAACCTGGTCGACTTCGATATGGTCTACGGCCACCGCAACAACGCGGACGGCTATGCAGAAGCGCTTTCCCGCTTCGACGGGCAGCTTGGCGAACTGATGGCCCTGATGGGCCCGGACGACGCCATTATGATTACCGCGGACCATGGCTGTGACCCCGGAACCGCCTCGACCGACCACTCCCGGGAATATGTCCCGCTGCTCATCTGGGGCGGTGGGATTGAGCCGGTGAACCTCGGCACCCGGCCAACCTTCGCGGACGCGGGTGAAACCGCCGCCGCGCTGCTCGGCGTGGCTGGAAACTGTGATGGAACCCCGCTTGCCAGGCTCATCCTGCGGCCTGACACCCAGGATCTCCGCTCCGGATGGGAAACCCTCGTCAGGGAGGCCTTCGCCGCGCGGGAAAAATCCTACTCCCCACATTCCGCTTTTGCCGTGGGCGCCGCGCTGCTTTCTAAAAATGGACGGGTCTTCCACGGCTGCAATGTGGAAAACGCGAGCTATTCTGTCACCTGCTGTGCCGAGCGCACCGCTCTTTTCAAAGCGGTCAGCGAAGGGGAACGCTCCTTCTCCGCGATCGCTATCGCCGGCGGAAAAACAGACTGCGCACAATCCGAATATTGTTATCCCTGCGGGGTCTGCCGGCAGGCGCTGGCCGAATTCTGTCCGCCGGATTTCCCGGTAATCGTGGCAAAAAGCCCGGAGGATTACCGCGTTTACACGTTGGAGGAACTGCTGCCGCATGCCTTCGGGCCTGGCGGAAAATTTTGACCGGGAGGGGTCTGCGAAATGCGCATGTATGATATCATCCTGAAAAAACGCGGCGGACAGCCGCTTTCCGATGAAGAGATCGGCTGGTTCGTCGAAGGTTACACAAACGGCTCCATTCCGGACTATCAGGCGTCCGCCCTGCTGATGGCGATCTGGTTTCGCGGCATGGACGAACATGAAACCGCCCTGCTCACCGACCGGATGGCGCATTCAGGCGATATGGTTGATCTTTCCGCCATTCCTGGCGTGAAGGTGGATAAACACAGCACCGGCGGCGTGGGCGACAAGACCACCCTCATCGTAGGACCGATTGTCGCGGCCTGCGGCGTGCCGGTCGCGAAGATGAGCGGCCGGGGACTGGGGCACACCGGCGGCACAATCGATAAGCTCGAATCGATCCCCGGGCTTTGCACCTCGGTCAGCCGTGAACGGTTCTTTGAGATCGTCCGGGAAACCGGCCTCGCGGTCATCGGACAAACCGGCAACATCGCGCCCGCGGACAAAAAGCTCTATGCCCTGCGCGATGTGACCGCAACCGTGGACAATCTTTCGCTGATCGCCTCGTCGATCATGAGCAAAAAACTGGCGGCAGGTTCGGACGCGATCCTGCTCGACGTCAAAACCGGGTCCGGCGCATTTATGAAAACGCTGGATGATTCGATCGCGCTTGCAAAGGCAATGGTCTCGATCGGGGAGCGCAACGGCCGGCGCACCGCGGCGCTCATCACCGATATGGATATTCCGCTCGGTCACGCCATTGGAAACTCCCTCGAAGTGATCGAGGCGGTTGAAACCCTGCGTGGACGCGGGCCGGCGGATCTCACTGAGGTCTGTCTGCAGCTTGCTTCCAATATGCTGTTCCTCGCCGGGAAAGGAGAAATCGCCGCCTGCCGCGCGGCGGCGGAAGCGGCGCTCGCAGGCGGCGAAGCCTTCCAGAAACTTTGCGCGATGGCGGCGGCGCAGGGCGGCGACATTTCGGTGCTGGAGTCCACGGAAAAGTTTGCAAAATCACCGGCTGTGCACGCCGTACAGGCGCCGCGCGGCGGCCGCATCACCCGGATGCAGACCGAACAGATTGGCGAGGTTTCGGTTGTGCTCGGCGCGGGCCGCGAAAACAAGGACGATCCGATCGACCCGCGTGCGGGCCTTATTCTATATAAAAAGACCGGCGACGCGGTCGCGCCCGGCGAAACGCTGGCGGTGCTGCACACAGCCAGGCCCGAAGCGCTGCCGCGGGCCGAACGGCTGCTGCTCGGCGCAGTCGAGATCGCGGACGCGCCGCCCGCGCCGCATCGCCTTATCTATGCGCGTGTCACCAGAGACGGCGTGGAATTGCTGTAACGGCGAAAATTCCAAAAGTTTTACGCGATTTTTTCAAAAAATCGCGGGGGATTCAGGGACGGAGGCGCTGCTCAAAGAGATTTGAGCAGCGCCTCTTTTTCGTTTGGCAGTTTGCCGTCGATCACCCAATCAAGCAGCATATCCAAACTTTTACCAATCTCCCTGCCGCTGTAACCGCGCGCCGCAAGGTCGCTCCCATCGACCGCGAGACCGGCAAGGCAAAAGCAGTCGCCATCCGCTAGGATCTCGTCAAGCATCCTTCTCACATTGAGGAGCGCTTCTCCATACGCCCTGCGAAACGTGATCAGCTTTTGCAGATCCGCCGGGCCGATACGCGCAAGCCAGCGGCGCAGGAGCGGCCGTTCCGGCCGCAGATCCGCCGTCCGATGGGTGAGCAGCATCCGTACCAGGCGGCGGGTTTCCCTGTCGCTTCTGAACCCGGATAGCACCGCGTCGGCCTCCTTTGGCGAAAGCTCCTCCAGCACGGCCGCCAGCCGCAGACGCGGATCAGCCGGCAGCTTTGCAAGCGCTTCTGACGGCGCAAGCGGTATGCCCGCCGCCGCGCGAACCACCTCCGGGTACTCCCACAGGACTTCCCGCGCGTTTTGGCCGCAGACGAGCCGGCAAAGTTCCGCAAAAATCCGTTCCCGGGCAATTTTCCAGAGCAGATCCCGGTTCTCCCGCAAGCTTTTCGCAGTTTTTGGCTCAATCGCAAAGCCAAGCACGGCGGAAAAACGCAGCGCGCGCAGGATGCGCAGCGCATCCTCCCTGAAGCGGCGGTCCGGTTCGCCGACACACCGCACCAGCCCGGCGGCAAGATCCTGCCGCCCGCCAAATGGGTCGGCGATTCCGCTGCTGGGGGAATATGCCATGGCATTGATGGTGAAATCCCGCCGCGCAAGATCCTCCCGCAGATTCCGGGTAAAGGACACCGTGTCCGGATGCCGCCCGTCCGAGTAGGCACCGTCAACCCGATAGGTGGTAATTTCCACCGGATGGCCGTCCATCAGGACGGTTACAGTGCCGTGCCGCAGACCGGTTTCGATCACCTTGCACGTTTTTGCAAAGGCCGCGATCGTTTCCGCCGGCAGCGCCGAGGTCGTGACATCCCAGTCGGCGGGCTCCTGCCCCAGCAGGCTGTCCCGCACGCATCCGCCCACCGCAAACGCTTCGTATCCGGCCTGCGCAAGCTGGTCCAGCACCTGGCGCGCATACGCGGGCATGCCGATCTTTTCCATCCATACCACCTCTTTTTGACATGATACCACGATCTTCGCAAAAATAAAACAATCTGTTCACAAAATATCTATTGATCATATTATTTATTAAGAATATTATCTATTTATCATAGATAATTCAGGAGGGGGATGCCGTGACAACGCCAAATCTGAAAAACGCGCTCTACGATTTTTTCCGAAGCGCAGCCACTAAAATGAACACCGTTCTCAACTGCTGCTGCGAGCCGTACGGATTGACCGGCATGCAGGCCCGGGTGCTGATGGAGCTGAGTATCCATCAGCCGCAGGCCGTCGGAGAGCTCGGTCGGATGCTCAGCATGTCAAGCGGCAACATCTCCGCCATGTGCAAGCAGCTTGAAAAAAAGGGGCTGCTCCGGCGCGCCCGGCGTGCCGGTGACGAGCGCATCGTCGAGGTTATGCTCACCGAATCGGGCGAAGACATCATCCGTCCGGTTGACGCGCATTTTGAAGAGGCATTCGCCCGGATGCTTTCCAGCATGAGCGAAGCGGAACTTTCGCAGATCGTTTGCGGGTTCCAAAAAATGTCCAAGCTCTTCACCGAATTTGAAATTTCCCATCCGAAACAGGAGGTATAAACATGCAGGAACAGAAAACTCCCAAAAAACCATTTATATACTATTATTGCATCGTACTGATTGGAATCCTCCTCTTCAACCTGTTCTTCATGCCGATGATGAACGAATCAAAGGTGGAAAAGGTCGATTACGGCACCTTCCTCACCATGTTGGGCGACGGTAAGATCGACACGGTGGAACTCAACGACAGCGCAACGACTATCGCCTACACCACCAAGGAAGACGGCGGCAAAACGATCTATACCACCGGCGCCTGGAACGATCCGGGTATCGTCGACCGGCTCTGGGAAGCGGGCGTCAAGTTTGACAAGATCGTGCCGAAAGAGCTGTCCCCGCTGATGAGCGCGTTGCTCACCTGGGTGCTGCCGATGCTGCTGTTCATCTTTATCGGGCAGATGCTGATGCGTTCGATGCAGAAAAAAATGGGCGGCGGCAACGCGATGATGTTCGGCAAGTCGAACGCAAAGATCTATGTCGCCGCGCAGACCGGCAAAACCTTCGCGGACGTGGCTGGCGAGGATGAAGCCAAGGAGGCGCTCACAGAGATCGTGGATTTCCTCCACAACCCCGCCAAATACGAAGCAATCGGCGCGTCGATGCCAAAAGGCGCTCTGCTCGTCGGCCCTCCCGGAACCGGCAAAACCCTGCTTGCCAAGGCGGTCGCGGGGGAAGCAAACGTCCCGTTCTTCTCGATCTCCGGTTCGGAGTTCGTTGAGATGTTTGTCGGCATGGGCGCCGCCAAGGTGCGCGACCTTTTTAAACAAGCGCAGGAGAAAGCTCCCTGCATCGTCTTTATCGATGAAATCGATACGATCGGCAAAAAGCGCGACAATGGCGCCATCGGCGGCAACGATGAGCGCGAGCAGACCCTTAACCAGCTGCTCACCGAGATGGACGGTTTTGACGGACGTAAGGGTGTTGTAATCCTCGCAGCCACCAACCGTCCTGAATCGCTTGATCCGGCGCTGCTGCGTCCCGGCCGCTTTGACCGGCGCATCCCGGTCGAGCTGCCCGATCTCGCGGGACGCGAAGCGATCCTGCGGGTGCACGCACAGGATATTCAGATGGAGCCCAATATCGATTTCCGGGCGGTTGCGCTGGCGACTGCGGGCGCTTCCGGCGCCGAGCTTGCCAATATCGTGAACGAAGCCGCGCTGCGGGCGGTCAAATATGGCCGTACAGCGGTCGCGCAGGCGGATCTCGAGGAAAGCGTCGAGGTAGTTATCGCGGGTTATCAGCGCAAGGGCGCGGTCATCCCGCCCAAAGAAAAACGGATCGTCGCTTACCACGAGATCGGGCACGCACTCGTCGCGGCCAAACAGACCGATTCCGCGCCAGTGCACAAGATTACCATCATCCCGCGCACCTCCGGCGCGCTTGGCTACACGATGCAGGTGGATGAAGGCGAAAAGGTGCTGATGTCCCGTGAAGAAATCCTTAACAAGATTGCGACTCTCACCGGTGGGCGCGCGGCCGAGGAGCTCATCTTCAACTCGATGACCTCCGGCGCGTCAAACGATATCGAACAGGCCACCCGGCTCGCCCGTTCAATGGTGACGCGGCTGGGCATGACCGAAAAATTCGACATGATGGCGCTTGAGACGATCCAGAATCAGTACCTTGGCGGCGACGCTTCGCTCGCCTGCTCCCCCGAAATGGCGGCGCAGATCGATGAAGAGGTGCTCCGGATCATCAAGGCGGCGCACGAAAAGGCGGTCGGTATCCTCAAGGAAAACGCTGAAAAGCTGCACGAGCTTGCGGAATACCTGCTCGAAAAAGAAACCATCACCGGAGAAGAATTCATGCAGATCCTCAACAGCTAAAAAACCATGAAAAAAGCCGCCCAATTGGGCGGCTTTTTTCATACGTCGTTCCGTTTGACCGATTGTTTCTTCGCGTTTTTATTCTGGTTCTGGTTTTCACGGGTCAACGGGGTCTGACCGTTGCATTTCTGTTCCCGGACTTCCTTCTTGTCCGGCTGCGAATCTTTCGGCATATTTTCACCTCCGGGATTAGGGTTCCGTCTGTGGGAACGCCCCGCAGGGGTCAGCGTTCTCCCTCGTCAATAATTTCCTGCAGGCAGCGCATCAAGTCGGTCAGCGAATGGATCTGCACATCCCTCCGCAGGATCTCATTTTTGAGATCGATCGAAAGGGATTCAAACTGCGGACGGACCTGATCGGAAACATAGGACATGGCACTCACCTCACAGATAGGATGCCCCCGGGAATGGGAAATTAACCAAAAAACAGGGCCATCCTCTTCGGACGACCCTGTTTTTTTGGTGGTTCAGAGGTTCAATTTGACAAGGCAGCTCTTGACTTCGCCCTTGTCGTTGGTATATTCCATCGCACAGACCATCGTTTCCGGATTGTAGCCAATCAGGTCGCTGAACACCGTTTCGAGCACGATGTTGCCCTTGCGGTCGATGAGGCCGATCTTGCCGTCACGCTCGACAAATGCAAGATCCTTATCCGGCATAAAGTTGTCTGCGTAGTCAAATTTCGCGTCGATCACAAATTTTCCGGTCCGGTCGATGTAACCCCATTTTTCCTGCGGGGTCATCACGAGCATATACTGCTGATCCTCGCCCCGCGTAATATAATTGCTGGAGGAGAGGATCACCTTGCCTCCGGTGGTCATAATCCCATAGGAACCCGGGCCGTTGTCCCCGTCGAAGAGTACGTACCCTTTGTCGAGATGCGCGGCGTCTCCGGTGAGCAACCCCTCGTACTTCGAGTTCATGATCTCGTTGCCTTCCCGGTCGATCAGGCCATACCGGCCGTTGCGTTCAAAACAGGCATATTCACCCGAAAACGGGGTGACATAGTCGTAAAACGGTTCAATTCCGACCTTGCCGTTGTCAAGCCCGGTGATCACGCCCCAGCGGCCGTCTTTGCAGACGCTCGCGCTCGTCTCACCCATCACCAGATCCTCCCACTGGGCCTTGCAGGTGATTTTCCCAAAGATGTCCATGATCCCTTTCTTGCCGTCCTGGGAGAAATCGGTAAATTCGTTGCTTTTGTTAAAATATCCGATCTCGTCATACGAAGGCTCGACGATAATGTTCCCGCTGCCGTCGGCCATGCCGTAACGACCGTCCACCGTGAAAACGACGCGGTCCTCCTGCGCCGAAATTTCGGAACGGATGCCAATCTTTGCCTCGTCGCAGCCGAAATTCTGGATCGGGGAAAAGTCCTTGAGACTGTAGAACTTGATCATGTCGTTCTGCAGAATCGCAAGGGTTTCGCTGAGTGCGAGAACATCGTCGCCGCGCTCAGCCGTAAAGACGGTCTTGCCGGAAAGGTCTTTGAGCTCGGTGTCGTCGCCGGTGGTGCATTCGATCAGCTTTCCGCCGTAGAGCGGCCAGGTGGAGTCATATTCGAACGGGATCACCACTGTACCGTCCAGCGTGTTGACCACTCCGTATTTGCCATCCTTCTGCACCGACGCCAGCGCATCGCCAAATGCGGTGTACCAGCCCGAATCGTCCGAGGTAAACACAAAATCGGTCACGATCTTGCCGTTCGGGTTGGCAATGGCATATTTGCCGCCCTGCGCGGGTGCAAAATAGTCACAGGTCAGATAGCCGCGCGGGCCGCCCCGGTTGAGCGGCAGATACATATCATACTGCGCGGGGGTGAGCAATTCAAGCGAATAGTCGCCCGAAGTGGTGTAAAGGGTCTTTGGCAGCTCAATGGCGCCCACGGTCGTTGACGGCGGGGCGTCAGGCATCGGCGCTTCGACCGCGGCGGAAGCGCTTGTCTTGGGCAAGCCGGCCGGATCGTTCGATTCTAAGGACGCATCAGCCGACCCTGATGCGGACGGCGCCTCCGCGGAAGATCCCGCGCCGACAGGCCCGTTTACAGACACAGTATCGCAGCCGGCCAGCGCCAGAAGCAGAGCCAAAAGCATTGCAAATTTTTTCATAAGGAAACCTCCTTCCGGAGCGGAAGAGCCGCTCCTGCAGACAGGGGTATCACCACCGGCTTTAAAGCCGGATGTATCACAGCCTGTACATCTATAGAGTGCTGGAAAAGCAGGAACTTCCTGCATCTAAAGTATACCATATCTTTTATGGAAAACGGTGTCTTTTTTGTGAATGAGAAAACCGGGCCTTTTGACCCGGTTTTCTCCGATTTTTCAGACGCGTATCCGCGCCATCACTTCTCCGACACTGCCCGCGATCAGCAGATCCGCACGGCTGTCCATCGGCGTGGCGGAACGGTTGATGAGCACAATTTTGCCGCGGCAGTAATCGATCAGCCCGGCCGCCGGATAGACCGCCAGTGAGGTGCCTGCGATAATCAGGAGATCCGTCCGTTCGAGTGCGCGAACCGCCCGGCCGACCGTATCAGAATCGAGCGGCTCCTCGTATAGCACCACATCCGGCTTCACAAGCCCGCCGCAGGTACAGCGCGGCACACCTGTGCATTCCTTTATAAAGTGCGCATCATAAAACTTTCCACAGGCGGTGCAGTGATTGCGGTGTACCGAACCATGCAGCTCATAGACGACTTTGCTTCCCGCCGCCTGATGCAGCCCGTCAATATTCTGGGTGATTACCGCGTCGAGCCGTCCCGCCCCTTCCATCTCAGCCAGTTTTTTGTGCGCGGCATTCGGCTTTGCATCAAGGCAGAGCATCTTCGCCCGGTAGAATTCGAAAAATTCTGCGGTGTTGTGCACAAAAAATCTGTGGCTGATCATCCTTTCCGGCGGATACTTCCAACGCTGCCGGTAAAGACCGTCCACGCTGCGAAAATCCGGGATACCGCTTTCGGTCGAAACACCCGCCCCGCCAAAAAAGACGATATGACGGCTTTCGTCAATCAACGCCTGTAAAGCTTCTGCTTCCCGCATCCATTTTACCTCCCTCAGCTCTGAAGCTGCCAGCCGCCTCCCGCATCGTAAGCGATCAGCGTCCAGTCATAAGCCGGGCCGCCGGTGCAGCGCAAAAGCATCTCGACCGCATTGTGCCCATCCTCCGCATAAGCATAGGCAAGATCGGTGCCGAGCAGCTTCGCTTCTCCCGGAAAATATCGCATCGTTCCGCCAAGCGCCGCTTCAACCGGGATGAGATCGGTGCGCGCGAGCAGACTTTCCAGTTTTTCCGCCTTTGCAGGGTCAGCCTCTTCCAGCTGTGATGGCGGCTCCTCCGCCGCAGCGGCCAGCTCCTGCACCTGCCGCCTGAGCGCGTCATTCTCCGCGGTCAGCGCGGCAACCTTTTCCTCAAGCTGCGAAATATGTGCCTGCGGATTCCCGGCACAGCCACCCAACAGAGTCAGAATCACGAACAAAGAGATTACTAGTCGTAATATTTTCATTTAATATTCCTTTCCATCTTCATCATTCTCTCCTCTTCTGCAATTTTGTCTTGTTGCCTTTCTCATCCACAAGATAGGTATTGTCGAGTGACGAACGCAGGCTTGCCTTGATCGCCGCGAGATATTCCTGCCGCAGCGCGAGCCGTTCCTCCTTTTCGGCGTCGGTCAGTTCCCGCTGTCCGGCCAGCCGCGTCAATTCATTGATCCGTTCTATTTTTTTCTGCTGCATCTTCCAATTCCTCCGATATCGATGTTTCCCGATGAAACCATTATACCACAAGCGCAAAAACAAAAACACCAGGCAAGCCCGGTGTTTAATCCTTCTTTTTTTTTCGGCTGAGAAAAACGGAAATCTCATCGTAACTGGAAAACGCAATGTCCTCCCGATAGAGATAGGACAGACAATACGCCCATTCCGCAAGACTATAGGTTTCCCGGTCCAAGTCCAGCACCATCTGGATGAGTTCCTGCGTATCCGCTTTTGCCGGCAGGGACGAGATATAACAGCCGCATTGCTGTGACAGCGTCTCAAGCATACTCTCCTGCATCCGGTTCACCCCGATCAAATCTTTATAAACCAACAATTTATTTCAGTTTATCATATTTACCGCGCTTTGTAAACTTTTAGTCGTCAAAATATTTCAAAATTCCTCCGTACAGGTACTTCCTTCCAGTACACTCTATGAGGAGGTGATTTGATGGTTTTCGACTTCGGATATCGTTTGCGTGCTTTGCGAAAACAAAAAAAGCTTACCCAGACGCAGGTAGCTTCCCGCTTAAACCTTTCCAAAACCACCATCAGCGGCTATGAGAACAACACCAAGACCCCTTCGGTGGACACCCTGATTCAGCTGTCCAGTCTCTACGGCGTTTCAACCGACTACCTGCTTGGCATCGAAAACCGCCCGCTGCTGCTGATTGACGGCATATCTGAGCGCCAGCAGGAAATTCTTCGGACACTGCTCGCGGAATTCCGCACCCGCCAAAATACGGAACATTGAATATGCCAAACAAAAAAGCCGCTTTGAAGCGGCTTTTTCTATTTACGCTGTACGTTTCATCGATCTGATCACTGTCTTGGCCTTCCCGTCCACCCGATCGGATTCAACGATTTTGCGGAGCGCTTTGTTATAAGTGTCCGCATCCAGTCTGCTTTCACGCAGATACCGCATCGTTTCGTCCGGGAACTTCACAAAACACACGGAAATCGCCCACGCAACCGCCATGCGCACATAATACTGCCGCCCTGCAAGCCGTTCGAATTGGCTGAAAAGATACCGCAGATGCTGCTCATCCACAAAATAATCCATCAGCGCCACCACTGCGAACCGCGTTTCAAACTCCTTTTGTGAGGCGAGGTACGGAGCAAGGAACTCCAGCGTACGTTCCCGGTCTTTTTGCAGGAATTTGAAGCCTGCGCAGCAGCTGTCACAGATTGCCCAATTGGCGATCTTCGGGACAAACGCCGCAAGCCGTTCATAAAGTTCATCAGCCGACGCCTTCACATAGCCGAGCACCAACCCCTGCAGCATCGTTTCCTCATAGGTGCCGGTTTTGGCCGCCGCCAGATACCCGCGCCAATCCTCCCTGGCCAGCTCCTTGGCAACTTTACGCAGCACCGGCAGCCGTACCCCGAGCAGGTGTTCTTCCCCTGGCACCAGCTTCTGATGGAACGCTTTAAAAGCCGGATCGGCCAGTTTCCGCAGGCGCTCTGCCAGTTCCTGATACTCCGCTTCAGTCATTGCTTTTTCCTTCCCTTCGGCGCGGTCAGCGCAAAGCTGTGGTCAATCATTTCCCGGATAATTTGATCATCCAGCCCATCGTTTGGCCGCACCGTATTCCAATGCGACTTATTCATGTGGTAGCCGGGTGTGACCTGGGGGTAAACCCTGCGCCAGAAATCCGCCTGCATCGGTTCACATTTGAGGTTTATACAGAGACCATCGCGTTCATAAATCAGCGCAAAGCTCTTGCGGTTGCTTTTGTGGCGCATAACCGTCCAGGCCTCCCCATCCGAAACGGCGTCGAACGGATAGTCCTCATAGGCATCCGCATAGGTCAGGCAGTGATCAATCCATTCCCGCCGCGTCATGGCTCACACCTCGTAGGCCATTTTTTCAGGTGTCCAGCCACACAGCACCCCACACATGTCCGCTCCGATTTTTTTGGCGCCGGCAAGGTCGTGCTCCCGGTAATTCCCGCATTCCGGCTCGGTGCTGCCGGGGATTTCCCCCTCATAACCCGCGATGAAGGCAAAGGTATCCTGCAGCAGCCGGATCACATCCTCCTTTGAAAGGCTGTCCCGCGTGAGCAGGTAAAAACCCGTTCGGCAGCCCATTGGCCCGACATAAAGGATCTGGTCGGAGAATACCCCGTTGCGCACATAGGTTGCAAAAAGATGCTCCACTGTGTGCAACGCGGCATTTGGCAGATAGTCGCCCGCATTCGGGGTGCACATGCGGATATCATAGGTAAAAACATCTCCGTCAACGCGGGAAATATAAAGGCCTTTTTTCAGCTTGGTGTGATCAACGCAGAAGCTGGCGATCCGTTTCATCTTCAGTCCTCCAGATAATTTTGGATAACCCGGTAGCTTTCGCAGAGCGATTCAAACGACCGGGCGCAATTTGCCGGGCTGGTCGAGGGCAGCGGGATCGCCTCCCTCCCCACAGCCGGCTGGATATGGCGCTTATAAAGTTTCGCAGCCGTCCCGCCGGTGGTGAAAACCGCACGGATCTTCGCCGCCGAAAGGATCGGGGAAAGGTCATTCGGCTCCGGGGCCGCGATGCTCGCATCCGACGCGCCCTCAATTTCACAGGCATGCAGCACATCCCAAAGGGCAATCCCGTTTTCCAGAAGAAAAGCATGTTTTTCCTCGTTTGTCCGCGGCAGCGGTTTCTCCAGTACCGCCGCGAGCACCTTCCAGAAGCGGTTCTGCGGATGCCCGTAAAAAAAGCCATATTCCCGCGATTTTGGCGAAGGGAAGCTCCCGAGGATCAGCACCCGGGAATTTTCGTCGTAGACCGGGGAGATGGTGTGGATGAGCTTTTCAGCGATGGGAATCCCTCCATTTCCAGGAATTTTTCCCGCAAATCCATCATTTCATTTCGGCGGTTTTGCGCAGCAGCGACAGCGCGTTCGACGCGGCAAGATAGCGGATGAGTTCCCGCTGGCCGTCGCGGTATCCGCGCGCAAGACGCAGTTCGGCCACTTCATTATGCCATGCGCTGCTGATTCCCACATACACAAGCCCAACCGGTTTTTCGTCGCTTCCGCCGTCGGGGCCCGCGATCCCGGTGGTGGAGATACCGATGTCCGCACCGGAAATCCGGCGCACGCCGTCGGCCATCTCCTTTGCGGTTTCAGGTGAAACCGCGCCGTATTTTTCGAGCGTTTCGCGCTTCACGCCGAGCAGCTTCTCCTTCACCCCGTTTGCGTAACTAGTCACGCCGCAGCCAAACACCTCCGAGCTGCCAGGAACTTCGGTGATCCGTTTGGAAAGGTATCCACCGGTGCAGCTTTCCGCCGTGGCGACCGTGAGCCCACGCTCTTTGAGCGCCTGTACAGCTGCGGTCTGGAGATTATCGACATCCACGCCGTAGATGTATTGCGGATAACGATCACGGAGCATCCGCAATACCGGCGCCATCAATTCCTCGGCTTCCGCCGCGCTTTTCCCCGCGGCAGTCACACGCAGCATCACTTCGCCGTCCTTTGCATACGGCGCAAGGGTCGGATTCTCCATCGTCTGCATTTCTTCGCGCAGCTGTGCCTCAAGCGTGCTTTCTCCGATGCCGAAGAAATAAACGCAGTGGGAACGCAGTACATGGTCCGAACGCTTTGCCAGATACGGCATGACCTGGTTTTGGAACATCGGGGCCATCTCGCGCGGCGGTCCGGGCATCATAATCGCGATCTTCCCCTTACCTTCAATGATCGCGCCGGGCGCGGTGCCATTTGGATTTTCAAGTACGATACAGCCCTTGGGCATCATGGCCTGTTTGAGGTTGTTTTCGGTCATCTTGCGGCCAAATTTTTTAAAGAAGCGTTCGAGCGCTTCGACCGACGGCTGATGCAGTTCGAGCGGCAGCCCAAAATAAGCGGCGATTGTCTCCTTGCTCAGGTCGTCATAGGTTGGGCCGAGGCCGCCGGTGGTGATGACGATATTATTGCGGGCAAAGGCAATCTCCAACGCATCTTTAAGCCGTTCCGGGTTGTCCCCAACCACCGTGTGATGATACAGGTTGATCCCAAGGTCGGCAAGCCCGCGGGAAATCTCCGCCGAATTGGTGTTGACAATGTTCCCAAGCAGGATTTCTGTGCCGATACATAAAATTTCCGCAGAATCTTTCATAGGGTTTGCACTCCGTTTCGATAGAATCTTTATGGGGTTTATTATAGCACGTTCCGCCGAATTTTTCCGTGTTTTTTTGTAAATTGTTGTTTCCAGCGACGGCGGCGCGCCATGCATCCGCATTTTCACAGGAAAGCCCGGCAAATGCCCCTTTACGCGGACAGGCTTCCTATGTTATAATATTTCTGTTTAAAATGAAGGAGAATCGATAAATGGCTAACTACAGCGAACTTCAAAATGTGTCGCCTGAAATTTTGCAGGCGGTGGAGCGGATGGGCTTCACAGAAATGACCGAAATTCAGGAAAAGGCAATCCCTGTCATGCTCGAAGGGCACGAGATCATCGCCAAAGCGCCCACCGGCACTGGAAAAACCTGTGCCTTTGGCATCCCGCTCATTGAAAAGGTCGATCCCGACCTGCTCCAGGTACAGGCGATTGTCCTCTGCCCCACCCGTGAGCTCTGCACCCAGATCACAGAGGATCTGCGCAACCTGGCATTTTTCAAACACGGGCTCAAGGTGGTTGCGGTCTACGGCGGCCAGCCGATCGATAAGCAGATCGGCGCGCTCAAACGCGGCGCGCAGGTTGTTGTCGCCACGCCGGGACGTCTGCTCGACCACATGCACCGGCGCACAATCAATATCTCCAAAGCCAAAATCGCCGTACTCGACGAGGCGGATGAGATGCTCGATATGGGGTTTTATAAGGATGTCTGCAAAATCCTTGACGCGCTGCCGAAGGAAAAGCAGATGGTCATGTTCTCAGCCACCATTTCCCGCGAAGTCATGGACATTGGCTGGATCTATCAGCGTGATACTGTGGAATTGACCGTCGAGCCTGTGCAGGACAGCGAGCCGAGAATCTCCCAGTATATGATCGAAAGCGTGGGCCGCCAAAAGCTGGCCGACCTGGTTTATATTCTGCGCGCGAACGACTATCACCGTTCAATTATCTTTTGCAACACAAAATATTCCACCGCCAGCCTTGCCGGGCAACTCACCGACCGCGGTTTCGACGCGGCCTGCCTCAACGGAGATATGCAGCAGGGCGAACGCAACAGGATCATGGCGAAATTCAAGGCGGGCGAAATTGAAATCCTGGTTGCCACCGATGTGGCGGCGCGCGGCATCGACGTAACCGACGTAGACGCGGTTTTCAACTATGAAATCCCGCTGGAAAACGAATATTATACCCACCGCATCGGGCGCACAGGGCGCGCGAAAAAGGCCGGCACCGCCTATGTTTTCTATGGTCCGGACGACCGCAAGCGGCTCGACAACATCATCCGTTACACGCGTTCGCACGTGATCGAGCTGGAATTCAATGAAGCCGGCGAGCTTGTAGAGAAATCCTGATGTGACTTTTTTGCGCGTCCAAGAAAGTCACCAAAGAAGGACGTTCAAGGGGGCCTCCGACAGCCCCCTTGAAAATCCCCTGTGGGAACGTCCGCTGAGACAAAACGTGGCTTGCCGCGTTTGGTAGCCTGCTCGCCTGGCGGCGAAGCGCGCTAACGCGCGACGGCTGCTCACGGGGGCTTTCCGCCCCTGTGTCCCCCGGTAAAGAGTCGTCTGCGACGACCCGCCACCTTTGGCGGCGGATTCGGGATAAGGAACGCGGGACGGGTTTTCGCAACCATTGCGAAAACCGGCTTCGCCGAATAAGGACAAACCGATGAAAAAATGCGCGGCCCTGCGGGCCGCGCATTTTTTATAGCAATTGTTTTGCACCGGGCATATCGCGCCGGGATCAGATGCCGTTACATTTCCCGTTGTCCAGCAGGACACGATAGCGTCATCGCCGCCGAAGGGCGGCGATCCGGGCTCAAGGCTTTTCGAGGCCCTTCGCGCGGCGGTTGAGGAAGTTAAACTGTTCCGCCAGCTCGTTGATGAGGACGATCTGGTCGTCCTCCAGGTGGTCGAGGTCCATATGTTCCACATCGCTGAGGTCGAGCAGATAATCGGCGGAGACGTTGAAAAAATTGCACAGGTCGCGCAACACCTCGACCGACGGCAGCATCGCGCCGCGTTCATAGGAACTGATTGTCGCACGTTTGAGTCCCAGCTTTTTTGCAAGGTCATCTTGTGACAATTCCTGCGTAGTACGCAGTTTTTTCAGTTTTATTCCGAAATTCACAATCGTTCCCATATTCGCCCTCATATATTGCAATTTTAAATTACTTATGTTACTATTATAATCGCAAATCGATATAATAAATCGCATTTGTCATTTAATAACGCGTCCGGAGGAAGCTATGGAAGTCAAATTATTTGTGAAACTGGTCATGTCGATTATGGACCCTGCCAACGAACAGCTTACGCCGGAAGAGCTTGTGTATGTGCAGGAAAGCGGTCTGCTCGAAACCCTCGAGCTTTTTTTCCAACTGATTGAAGATCCCTCCAATTCCTTTGAGGAATGCGTTTCCGCCATGCGGGTCGCGCTTCATATCCCGGAAACAGAAAACACCGGGCGCCACGAAACGTGACGCCCGGTGTTTTTTCCATTCAAACCGTTACGAACCGGATGGCATTGCCGTTCGCTTCGATCACTTTGCGAAGGTCGTCAAATGCAATCCAAACGGTCGCCGTGTTGTCGTTCGGATGCACGCCCAGCTTTGGATTTCCTACCAGATCCTTGTCAAACGCGACTTCCACCGCCGCGTCCGCGTCATTTACCACCCCAAGCGGCGTGACTTCCCCCTGATGCAGCCCCAGATATTTTTCCAGCCGTTCGGCGGATGCAAAGCTCAGCCGGGTGGATTCCAGCTCCTTTTCCAGAGCGCGCAGGTCCGCGTGCTTATCCTTTTGCACCACGACCAGAAAATGCCGCCGGCCTTTTGCATCGCGCAGAAAGAGGTTCTTGCATACCTCCCCGCTAAGCGTGATGCCGAGTTTATCCATCTCCTCAATGGTGAATACCGCCGGATGTTCGATCAATTCATACGGCGCCCCGGCTTCGTCCAGCCGTGCAAGCGCTTTTTCCCGTTGCGTCATGATTTTCCCTCCCAGTTTTGTCAATTCTATTTATTTATAGCACAGTCCGTGCCCGGGTGCAATGTATATCCTGCCCAATTTGAAAGAATTGCTATTGACTATTTCAAAAATTAGGCTATAATATTTTTACATAATCTTTTTAACATACTTGTGAAAGACGCTGAAAAGAAGAGTAAGCTTTGGATGCTTTTGCAGAGAGCCCCGGCAGCTGAAAAGGGGTAAAGCAAAGATTGCCGAACATGGTCTTGGAGTCCCGCAGGCGAAAGTCTTTAGTCTGCGGCGGGCGCACCCGTTACAGTGCCGGGCGTTCGGATTTTAGCCGGCCGTCATTGAGGCTCGTTTCTGTAAAGATTCGGGTAAAGCAAGGTGGTACCACGAAGCTTCGGCTCTCGTCCTTGGATCAGTTCCAATGGCGGGGGTTTTTTTATTGGGAAGGTTAAATTTACAGGAGGGATTCAGCCGTGATCGAAATCAAGCATCTGTGTAAAAGGTTCCATGACAAATCCGGTGAGGTCGTCGCATTGAACGACGTGAACCTCACCATCGAAAAAGGGGATATCTTCGGGATCATCGGCATGAGCGGCGCTGGAAAGTCCACCCTGCTGCGCTGCCTTTCCACCCTGGAAACCCCAACATCCGGCACGGTGGAGCTCGACGGCGTGAACCTCTCCAGCCTGGCCGGGCGGCAGCTCATCGAGACGCGCCGAAAAATGGGCGTGGTTTTTCAGGGCTACAACCTGCTGATGCAGCGCACCGTCGCGCAGAATGTCGCCTTCCCGCTCGAACTGGCCGGCGCGGATAAAGCCGCCATCAAAAAGCGGGTGGCCGAACTGCTCGATCTGGTGGGGCTTGGCGATAAGGCTGGCAGCTATCCTTCCCAGCTTTCCGGCGGCCAGAAGCAGCGCGTTGCAATCGCGCGGGCGCTCGCCACCAGCCCGGAGGTTCTCTTCTGCGACGAGCCGACCTCGGCGCTCGACAGCCTGACCACCAAGGCGGTGCTAGAGCTGCTCAAGGATATCAACCAGAAGATGAGCGTCACCATCGTCATCATCACCCATGAAATTTCGGTGGTCAAATCGATCTGCAATAAGGTCGCGGTCATCGACGCCGCGAATTTTGTCGAATGGGGCGGCACCAGGGAAATCTTCGAAGCGCCCAAGAGCGACATTACCAAACTTCTGCTGGGATATGAGGTGATTTCATAATGATGGAGATGTTAAAAGAGCTTGCCCCCATGCTTTGGGAAGGCACGGTCGACACCCTTTATATGACGGTGCTTTCCACCTTCTTTGCTTATCTGCTCGGCCTGCCGATGGGCGTGCTGCTTTCGATCACCGACAAGGGCGGCATCCTGGAAAACCGCCCGTTCAATACCGTTTTTGGCTGGATCATCAACATCCTGCGTTCCTTCCCGTTCGTGATCCTGATGATTGCGATCGTACCTTTCACCCGGCTCATCGCGGGAAAAATCTACGGGCCGACCGCCGCGGTCGTCCCGCTGGTCATCGCCGCCGCGCCGTTTGTCGCGCGGCTGGTGGAATCCTCGCTCGCTGAGATCGACGCCGGCGTGATCGAGGCCGCCAAATGCATGGGCGCGACCACCGGCCAGATTATCCTGCGGGTCATGCTGACCGAATCGGTTCCGTCGCTGGTGCGTGGGCTTTCGATCACCACCATCACCCTGATCGGCTATTCCGCCATGGCCGGCGCGGTCGGCGCCGGGGGACTGGGCGACATCGCCATCCGCTACGGCCTGCACCGCTACGAGACCGATGTGATGATGATTACCATCGTTCTGCTCATCGTGATCGTCTGTCTCATCCAGCTCATCTTCGACCATACGGCCAACCACATCGACAAACGAAACCGCTGATACGCGGTTTTCCCATCCGGGAACTCCCCGCGGGGTTTGTGGCCACAAACCCTGTTCACATAGATCTAAAGTTTAAAAAGTGAGGTAATAACCATGAACTATTTAAAAAAATCTCTGGCGCTTGTTTTTGCGCTGGCTCTCTGCCTGAGCGCCGCCGCCTGCGGCGGCAGCGACGCGCCCGCTTCTTCCGCAGCTCCGGCGGCGTCCGCCCCGGCTTCCTCTGAGGCGACAGACGGGTCCTCCGCGCCCGCCGAGACCATCACTCTTACGGTTGGCGCGTCTCCGGCTCCGCATGCGGAAATCCTTGAGCAGGTGAAACCGCTGCTCGAAGCCGAAGGCATCCAGCTCGAAATCAAGGAATTCACCGATTACGTCATGCCCAACAAGGTCCTTGACGCGGGCGAAATCGACGCAAACTACTTCCAGCACAAACCCTATCTCGACAACTTTAACGCCGAAAACGGCACCGATCTCGCTGCCGCGGCCTTCATCCATTTTGAACCGCTCGGCGTCTACCCCGGCAAGACCGCTTCTCTCGACGCCCTGCCTGACGGCGGCGTGGTGGCCGTCCCGAACGACCCCTCCAACGAAGCCCGCGCCCTGCAGCTGCTCGAAAAGCTCGGCCTCATCAAGCTCAAGGAAGGCGTTGGCCTGAATGCCACCAAGCTCGACATCATCGAGAACGCAAAGAACCTTGACATCCAGGAAATTGAAGCCGCACAGCTCCCCCGCCTGCTGCCCGACGTCGATATCGCGGTCGTGAACGGCAACTACGCGGTCGAAGCAGGCATTGCCGACACTGTACTGGACGCGGAGGATAAAGAATCCGAAGCGGCGCAGGAATTCGCGAATATCATCGCGGTGCGCACAGGAGACGAAAGCCGTCCGGAAATCCAGAAACTGATCGAAGCGCTCCAGAGCGACACCATCCGCGACTACATCACAAACACCTACGGCGGCGTTGTGATTCCTGTATTCTAAATCAAAATCGAAAAAACATCCAAATCCCGCTGCGGCTCGATTGCCCGGCGGGATTTGTCATCTTTCGATTGGACATTACAGTTGGAGTGTGGTACAATACCTCTGCGTCCATTTCAGCGTGGAACTTTTTTATAGAAAACTTACCATGCGTTTACGGAGGTACATACGACATGAAACGTTGGACCGCAATTTTCCCAATCGCCGTTCTGATCTTCGGCGCAATCGCGTGCAGCTCTGAAACACGCGGCACCGCTCCCATTTCCGAGGAAAGCGGACAGTTCGCGCCAGCGGTTGAGGAGTACGAAGTTTACGACGGCGGCCCGGGGTTTTCCCTGGAGATCCCGACCGAACTGAAAGCACTCACGGAGTCGGACGGGACGGCGTCCTTTCAAAGTGAAAAAGGCGACCTCGTCTGCACCGTCACCGCTTACAAAAATGCCGATGGTAAAACTCCCGCGCAGGTGATGAAGGAGATCCCGTTCCAGTATGGGGACATCACTCTGTCGGAGGAGGACCGGATGACCCGCATCGGCGTGGGTGACACGCTTGACGGCCAGATGGCGCATGTCGTCGTGAGTCCGGAACTGTGCGTTTCCATTGTATTTTGCTTTGAGGCAAGCCGCCTGGAGGCCTGTCAGAAATATTTTGAGCACGCGCTTGAAACGCTCTCATTTTTGTGAGGAGGAATTGCATATGATGCGGGACCCGGATAAGAGCATCGGCAACCTGATCGATAAGCAGAACACTGCTTATCTTTCCTCGGTGGATGAACAGGGTTTTCCAAACACCAAGGCGATGCTTGCACCGCGTCTGCGCGAGGGGATCAAAACCTTTTATTTCACCACCAACACCTCCTCCCGCCGGACGGCACATTTCCGGGAAAACCCAAAAGCCTGCATCTATTTCTGCGACCGGCGCTTTTTCCGCGGCGTGATGCTGCGGGGCACGGTGGAAGTGCTGGAGGACCCCGCCGCGAAGGAGCTCATCTGGCGGGATGGAGACACCCTCTACTATCCCGGCGGCGTGACCGATCCGGATTACTGCGTCCTGCGGTTCACCGCTTATGACGGACGGTATTACGCGAATTTCCATTCGGAGGACTTCCAGATCGGGGAATGAACAGTCAAAAAGGCCCGGCAGCATCAGCTGCCGGGCCTTTTCATTCTATTTGTCAGCGTTCAAGATTCTGGTCGCGGGCCGGGCCAACGCCAACCATCTTGATCGGGCATTCGCAGAGCTCCTCCAGTTTCTCAATATAACGCTTGCAGGAATCGGGAAGTTCATCATAGCTCCTGCAGTTCTCCAAATCGCCCGAGAAGCCTTCGATCTCTTCATAAACCGGCTCACATTCTGCCAGTTCTTCGATCGTCGGCGGAAAATCACGGGTGATGGTGCCGTCCGCCTTTTTGTAGGCGACGCAGACCTTGAGGCTGCCAAGGTTCGAGAGGGTATCGATCTTGTTGATTGCGAGCGCTGTGAGGCCGTTCACACGGACCGAATGGCGCATGATAACCGAATCGAACCAGCCGCAGCGGCGCGGACGGCCGGTCACGGTGCCGAATTCATGGCCAAGGTTGCGGATGGTGTCCCCCATCTCGTCGAACAGTTCGGTCGGGAACGGACCCGCGCCGACACGGGTGGTGTAGGCCTTTGCCGCGCCATAAACCTCATCGATCAGGGTGGGGCCGATGCCGCTGCCCACGCAGACGCCGCCCGAAATCGGGTGGGAGCTGGTGACGAACGGATAGGTGCCGTAATCGATGTCCAAAAGGGTTCCCTGCGCGCCTTCAAAGAGCACTTCCCGCCCCTCCCGGATCGCGTTGTAGGCAAGCACCGAAACATCGGCCACATATTGTCTGAGGCGTTTGCCGTATTCGGTATATTCCGCAATGATCGCGTCGAGGTCAAGCGGCTGCGCTTTATAGAAATCGGTCAGGAGGCGGTTTTTGATTTCACCGGCCAGACGGGCTTTCTCCGCAAACACTTCGGGATGCACCAGGTCGTAGATGCGCAGGCCGGAACGTTCTGCCTTATCCATATAACAGGGGCCGATGCCCTTTTTTGTGGTGCCGATTTCGGATTTGCCGCGCATTTTTTCGCTCAGGCCGTCAATCTCCAGATGCCACGGCATGATAATGTGCGCGCGCGGGTCGATCCGCAGGTTGTCGCAGCAGATGCCGCGGGCAGTGAGCCCATCGATCTCCCCAAGGATGCCTTTGGGATTGATGACGACGCCGCTGCCCAGAAGGCACAGCGTATTGGGGTAAAGGATGCCGGACGGGATAAGCTGGAGCTTATAAACCTCGCCGTTATTCTCCACCGTATGGCCGGCGTTATTGCCGCCCTGTGAGCGGACCACCACTTCGGCGCGGGAAGCCAGGATATCGATGATCTTTCCTTTTCCCTCGTCCCCCCACTGGACACCGACGACTACTTTAGCAGACATGCTGCAGACCTCCTGTCTATTTTTCACAAAAAATTCTGTAAATTCCCAAGCCCCATAAAAAGCCATCATTTAGTATAGCAAAAACATTGTCGAATAGCAACTGCTGTATAATATTTATTTTTGTGCAAACCCTATCGATGTGACTTTTACAATCCAGAATGAAATGGGGGATTCCATATGAATATGACGCCTGAAGAATATGACAAGCTGGCAAAAAAAGCTTCCCCGCCCTCGCCGTTTCTCAAAAACGTTTCGATGGCGTTTCTCTTCGGCGGGCTCATCTGCATGCTAGGTCAGGTTTTCGTGATGATCTACCAGAACGCCGGCCTTGACAAGGAAGTCGCCGCGACCGCCGCTTCAGTGAGCCTTGTATTTCTTTCAGTCCTGCTGACTGGCCTCAATATTTACGACGATATCGCAAAAATTGCCGGCGCCGGCACCCTGGTGCCGATCACCGGTTTTGCAAATTCGATGGCCTGTGCCGCAATGGAATTCAAAAGCGAAGGCCTGATCCTTGGGCTTGGCGCCAAAATGTTTATCATTGCCGGGCCGGTCATCGTCTACGGCACCTCGGCAAGCATCATTTACGGACTCATTATCTACCTGTTCGGGCTGTATTAAAGGAGGCTGTCAGATGGCTCAGAGAAAAGGAAAATATACCATCGTGTTCGATGACCCGCCGAGTGTACGCGCGTCGGCTTCCATCGGCACCAAAAAGGAAGCGGAAGGCCCCATCGGAGATTCGTTCGATGTGATCAACGACGACGCTTATTTTGGGCAGGCCAGCTGGGAAAAAGCCGAAAGCCAGATGCAGAGCCAGGTGGTGGCCAAAGCGCTCGAAAAGGCGCAGCTCTCCACCGCCGACATCGAATGTGTATTCGCGGGTGACCTGCTCAACCAGTGCACCGGCAGCAGCTACGGCCTGCGTTCGCTCGGCATCCCGTTTGTCGGGCTTTACGGCGCCTGTTCCACCATGGCGGAATCGCTCGAAGTCGCGTCGGTCTTTCTCGATGCGGGCGCGATCACCAAGGGCGTGGCGGTGACTTCCTCACACTTCTGTTCCGCCGAGCGTCAGTTCCGCCTCCCGCTTGAATATGGCGGGCAGCGCACCCCAACCGCCCAATGGACCGCCACAGCGGCCGGTGCAGCCGTCCTCGAAAAGGGCGATTCCCCGCCGTTTATCCGCGCCGCTACCGTCGGCACGATCGAAGACCTTGGCATCACCGACGCAAACAATATGGGGGCCGCAATGGCACCCCCCATTGTCATAATAGCACCATATCCACGAAACAGCCTGCGAAGCCTGTCTGAAGGGAACCTACATAAGAAAGCGCCGCCCGCGGGCGGCGCTTTCTCTTTTATTCCTTGATCGATTCCTCATGGTACAAGGTGCATGCGACAAAATGTCCGCCGCCCATGTCTTTGAGCGCGGGATTCGCGTGCATGCACTTTTCGGTGCAGTAATTGCAGCGCGGTGCGAACCGGCAGCGTGCTGGCGGTTCGATCGGGTCGGAAACCTCGCCGCGCAGGGAATTTACCAGCTTGTGCTCCGGCTTCAGATCCGGAATCGGGATCGCCTTGATGAGTTCCTTGGTGTAAGGGTGCATCGGATTTGCGAAGAGCTCCTTCGAAGGCGCTCGTTCGACCACCACGCCAAGATACATGACCAGAATCTCATCTGAAATGTGCCGCACGACCGAAAGGTCGTGTGTGATAAACAGATAGGTGAGTCCGCGCTGCTCCTGCAAATCCATCAGCAGGTTTAAGATCTGCGCCTGGATCGATACGTCAAGGGCCGAAACCGGTTCGTCGCAGACGATGAACTCGGGCCGCAGCGAAAGCGCCCGTGCGATGCCGATGCGCTGGCGGCGGCCGCCGTCCAGTTCATGCGGATATGCCTGCGCAAAACGTTCGGCAAGCCCGACTGTCTCCATCAGTTGAGATACCCGCTCCCGCCGCTCCTGCGCGGGGACATGGTAGACCTTGAGCGGGTCCGCGATCAGGTCGCTGACCGTTTTGCGCGGATTGAGGCTCGCGTACGGGTCCTGAAAAATAATCTGCATCTTTTTGCGCATCTCGCGCATCTGTTCGGCGCTGTAGCCGACGATATTTTCCCCGTTATAGAGGATCTCGCCGCCTGTCGGTTCGATCAGCCGCAGAATGGTGCGGCCGAGGGTCGATTTACCACAGCCCGATTCGCCCACGACACCGAGCGTCTTGGTGCGCGGGATCGAAAGGTTGACATGATCAACCGCGTGCAGTTGGCCGCGCTTGGTTCTAAAATATTTCACAAGGCCGCGTGTTTCAATGATCGGTGTGTTCGCTTCAGGCATGATCCCCCTCCTCCGTTGTTTCGTCCGCTTCCGTAACCGGTTCCCACAGGCCGTCGTAAAGGAAGCAGCTGATCGTGTGCGAACCGTTCCGGTAGGCTCCGGGCTGCTCGGTCCTGCACCGCTCGGTACAATGGGCGCAGCGTTCCGCGAAGCTGCATCCGGCCGGTTTCACCATCGGGTCGGGCATCAGGCCGGGAATCGGGTTAAGGCGGCGCGCATCCCGGTTCATCTCCGGGATCGAACCGAACAGACCGATCGTATAGGGATGGTGCTCCTCCGATTCATAGATGTCTTTGGCTGTACCGACCTCCACAACCCGGCCCGCATACATAATCGCGACCCGGTCGCAGGTCTGTGCGACCACACCAAGATCATGGGTAATCAGGATCATGCTGGTGCCAAGCTTTTCCTTGAGCTCGTTCATCATGTGCAGCACCTGGGCCTGGATGGTAACATCGAGCGCGGTGGTCGGTTCATCGGCGAGCAGCAGTTCCGGGCTGCAGGCCAGCGCGATCGCGATGACAATCCGCTGTTTCATACCGCCGGAAAACTGGTGGGGATATTCGTTCTTGCGCGAGGGCTGCAGGCCTACCGCTTCAAGCATCTCGTCAACCCGGCGGCCGCGTTCCTCTTTCGAGATATTCGTGTGCAGAAGCACCGCTTCCTCTATCTGCTGGCCGACCGGAAGGATCGGATTCAAAGAGGTCATTGGATCCTGAAAGATCATCGAGATGCGGTTGCCGCGGATTTCACGCATCTGCGGCTCACTCAGCTTTGTGACATCCTGCCCGTCGAAGAAGATACTTCCCTGTTTGATCGAACCGATCCGGTCGGGCAGCAGCCGCAGAATCGAAAGCGCCGTGGTGGTTTTGCCCGCGCCGGTCTCCCCAACCAGCCCGAGCGTCTCGCCCTTGGCAATTGAAAGGTCGATTCCGTTGACCGCGTAAACATGGCCGTCGTCGGTTTTATATTCGACATGTAAATCTTTGATTTCGAGTAAATTATCCATCAGCCGCACCTCAATTTTTCAGTCTGGGATCCAGCGCGTCACGCAGGCCGTCGCCGATCAGATTGATTGCCAGGACAGTGACCGCGATCGCGATGCCGGGGATCATGACGAGGTAGGGGTAATACCGCATCTGTGACTTGCTTTCCGCCAGCATGGTTCCCCATTCCGGCTGGGGGCTCGGCACGCCAAGCCCGATGAAACCCAGCGCCGCCACCGAAAGCAGCACCGAGGCAAGGTTGAGCGTCGCCTGCACGATGATGGGCCCGATGGCGTTGGGCAGCACATGCGAGAAGATAATCCGCAAATCCTTCGAACCATAGGCGAAAGCCGCCTCTATGTAGTCGGAGCCTTTGACCTGCAGCACCGCCGAGCGCACGATCCGCACGAACGGCGGGATCATCGAGATGGTCAGCGCAAGGATCAGGTTCGGGATACTGGTGCCGAGCGCGGCCACCACCGTGACCGCCATAAGGGTCATCGGGACTGCCAGAAAGACGTCCACCAGCCGCATGACGATGCTGTCAAGCCAGCCGCCATAGTAGGCGCAGACCGCGCCGAGCAAACAGCCGACCACAAGCGACAGGGTAACGGTCGAAAGCGAAATCATCAGCGACAGCCGCGCGCCGAAAATGATGCGCGCGAATAAATCGCGCCCATAAGCGTCGGTCCCGAACAGATGCTCACCGCCCGGCGCCTGTAGGCGCTCGACGACATTCTGTTTGATCGCATCGGTCTCATAGTTTGCAAAACCGTCCGCAAAAACCGCGAAAAAGACCACGATCAAAAAGACCACCAGCCCGAACATGGCCATCTTATTTTTTTTGTAGCGCAGGCAGATCGATGCAAACTGCCCCCTGCGTTTCGGGGCGGCGAGGGGGTTCTCCTGTTTTCTTTTCATATAGCCCTCCTCAATTCTTGACAAATTGGCTGCGCAGCCGCGGATCGACATACATATAAAGGATATCGATCACCAGGTTGATGAGCCCAATCATCGCGGCGATAAACAGCACGCTGATCATCACGACCGGCATATCGTATTTGTTGATGCCCTGCAAAAGGTAGGTGCCCACGCCAGGCAGCGCGAAGATCGTCTCGGTGACGATCGCGCCGCCCAGCGTCTGCCCCAGAATGATGCCGACGACAGTGATCATCGGCAGCAGGGCGTTGCGCAGCTCATGCACAAAAACCACCCGCATCGGTTTCGCGCCTTTGGCACGCGCGGTCTGCACATAGTCCGCCCGGATGACCTCCAGCATGGTGGACCGGGTCATACGGATCATCTGTGCCGACATCGCCGCCGACAAGGTGATCCAGGGCAAAATGAAATGCATCATCGACCCTCCCCCGGTCGCGGGGAAGATGTTGAGGTCGAGAGAAAATTTCAAAATCAGCACGAGCCCGAGCCAGAAGGCCGGGATCGAAGTGAGCAGCATGGCGAGCAGACGGGTGACATTATCGAAAATACTGTACTGCTTGACCGCAGAGATAATCCCGACCGGCACGCCGATCAGAATGACCAGTACGATGGTGCCCACGGCAAGCGAAATCGTCGCCGGAATGCGCTGCGCAAACTCCACCGCAATCGGCGTATTTGTGGACCAGGAGATGCCGGGATTTCCAGTCAGCAGGTCTTTCATGTAGTTAAAATACCGAATGAGGAACGGATCGTTCATCCCATGATCCAGATTCCATTGCGCAATCCCCTCCGGGGTGGCGGAAACGCCCAGCTGCACCGCGGCGACCTCGCTCGGCATCAGCGCCAGGATGCCAAACACCAGGAAGGACACGCCGAGAAGCACCGGGATCAGGATCAGCAGCCTTTTGGCAATATATTTAAGCACGGTTCTCCCCCTTATATGCAGGATGGAGCCGCAAAAAACATGCGGCTCCATCCAAAGTGTTCAGAATTCTGTCTGCAAAGAGCCGGAGCCGGATTTACCAGGACCAGTCATAGACATAGTGCTGATAGATATCGTTCGTCTTGTCAACACCTTTCAGGTTGGCGCTGTAAGCGACGGCGTTCGCTGGCTGAAGCAGCGGCACGCAGACGGCCTGCGCGTCGATCTCTTCCTGAATCTTCTTATAAGCCTCCCGACGCTCGTTTTCATCGCTGGAGGAGCGGCCCAGTTCGAGGTTTTCATCGATGATCGGGTCTTTCACGCCGAAATAGTTCTGGCCAGCGGTGCTGTGGAAATACAGATAGTTCGCATCCGAATCCGCAACCGGCCAGGAGGTTCCGCTGACCGCGATCTGGAAGTTGCCGGAATAAAGCGAAGCCCAGAAGGTGGCGCGGTCAATCTGCTCGGTGGTGACGTCGAATCCGACCTCGCGCAGCATGCCCTCGAGGGTAATCGCCGGGTTGAGGTACATGGCGGTATCCGGGGCAAGAATCGAGATCTTCACATCGCTGACGCCGGTTTCGGCCTTGTACTGGTCGAGATACTGTTTTGCCTTTTCCACATCATAGGTATACGGCTGGGTATATTCCTCCTCCGGAGAAGCGCCGACGCTTGCCGGATAGATGGTTTTCAGGATCTGTCCGAGGCCTTCGGAACCTCCGATCAGCATCGCGTCCTTATCAACCGCGTACTGGACGGCCTGGCGGGCCAGGATATTATCAAACGGGGCTTTGTCTTCACGCATACTGACCCAGATGTTCCCGCGGAACATCGTCTCCTGCCAGACCAGATTCCCGTCATCCTCGACGGTGGCCTTCGCGGTCAGCGGGCAGTGGGTCAAAAAGTCGATCTCACCCTTCTGCAGGGCGGCGATCTGGGTGGTGGTGTCGGTGATGACTTTGAAGGTCAGGTTCTTGATTGCGGCTTCGCCCAGATAATACTGGTCAAAAGCCTCCAGAACGATATTGTCACCCGAGTTGCGGGAGACATATTTATACGGGCCGGTTCCGATCGGCGCGCTGTCGTAGTCGGTGGTGTTCGCGCTGCTGATGCGTCCGAAGCCGTAGAGGACCTCAAGGGTCGGGGCATACGGAGCGGAGAGGTGGATTTCGACGGTATAGTCGTCCACTTCGGTGCAGTCGATCATGCTGACCATCGCGGCGCCAAACGCCGGCGCTTCGACCAGACGGTTGATCGAGGTGGCAACGTCTTTGGAGGTCATTTTGCTGCCGTCGTGGCAGATGACATCCTGGCGCAGATGGAACGTATAGGTCTTCCCATCCTCGGAAATCTCCCAGCTCTCGGCCAGCTTGCCGACCCAATTGCCGTTTTCGTCCTTGTCGACCAGCGTATCGTAGAGCTGGCGGTAGACGATGGTGGTGATCTGGTCGGTCGCGTAAGTCGGGTCAAGGGACGCGATGTCACTGGTCAGTCCATAGTTTACGTCGGTGCGCACAGCAGACGCATCTCCGGACGCACCGCCGGACGCGGTCCCCGCCGTGCTGTTCGAGCCGGAGCTGGGGCCGAAGCAGGACGCCATGCCAAAGCACAGCACGACTGCCAGCAGGCAGGCCAGGCACTTCTTCAAAGTGTTCAGATTTCGCATGTTTTAATCCTCCTAAAACTGTTTTTGGGTCGTGTACAGATGTACGCCGAGTTTCCGGGTATAAAAATGTCCATCCGGAAAGCTGTTCAATTGGACAACCTCTTGGATGGACATCTTTGTCAAAAAGAGGCGGGGTTTCCGCTTATTTACGCCAGGTCTGGTCAAAAACCCGCAGGAAGTTCTCGCCCATGACCTTTTTCACATCCGCTTCGCCAAAACCGCGTTTCAGCATATGCTCGACGATGTTGACAATGTTCGCCAGGCTGTAAAGCCCTTCCGGGAAAGCGCACCGTTTGCCGAGTCTCGCTTCGGCGCCCGCGAGATAGACCTCCCGGTTCGGGGAAACGAGCTGCATCAGATGGCGGGTGTCATGCCGGTCATATGCAGCCGGCTCCGCATTCGAATCGATGCCGATGCCCACATGGTCGATACCGACCAGATCCGCATAATAGGAGATCGCGTCGACAAAATTTTCGATACTCGGATGATGTTTTTCATCCCACAGGATCGGCACATACGAGCAAACGCCAATGACGCCGCCCTTGGCCGCGCATTTCTTTGCCTGCTCGGCGGTGATGTTTCGCGGATGCTTGAAGAGCTCAAGCGGGTTCGAATGGCTGAAGATCGGGGGTTTCTCGCACGCTTCGATCGCGTCGAGCGAGGAGCGCGCGCCGATGTGGCTCAAGTCGACGGTAATGCCGGCCTTTTCCATTGCCTTGATGAGGACTTTGCCCTCCCGGCTCAGCGGCGCGTCGGTACCTGACAGGCAGCCGTCCGCGGCAAAGGTGCGCATATTGTAACCGATCTGCATGACGCGCAGGCCGACTTTTGCAAAGACTTCGCACGCGGATTCGAGATCCGCATGCTCGATGAAGCGGCAGGACTGCGCGCCGATGATGACGCCGATCTTGCCCGCTTTCTTGGCATTTCGGATATCGTCCGGGCGCTCCATCAGCGCGAAGAGGTTCGGACTGTTCTTGATGACCTCATAGTGGTAGATCATGTTGGAAAGCGCCTGTTCCATCCCGTCGAAGACGCCGGGGACGGTGAGATTGAGGGCTGTGACGCCCGATTCCCGCAGATGCCAGTTGTCAGCCTCCAGATAGAAGCTGCACATATCGATGATGGTTGATTCCTTATGTATCCGCCGGGCCTCATCCGAAACCTGCGCGTTGACCGCAAGCGCATACGCCTTGTTTTCCGGGTCATCCGTGCTGTAATAGGTCATGATGGCGTCCTGTGCGATACGGACGATATCCTGTTCCATGAATGCTGCACCTTCCTTTATGAGCGGCCGGGATGCTTTGTCCTGCTAAACCGCTGATGTTTTTTTACAATAACACAATAATTGAAACGTGTCAATATAACGTTTCAATTTTTTGCATGAGTCGGGCGTTTGTGGTTGACGCGAAAGGAAATCTATTGTATGCTTTTGGCATTGAGGAGGGATCGCATGGCGACCATCAAAGATATTGCCCGGCTGGCCAAGGTTTCCCAGGGTACCGTCTCCAATGTGCTCAATGAACGCGGCAATGTCAGCGTGGAACGGATCCTAGCGGTACAAAAAGCCGCGCGTGAACTCGGTTATGTGGCAAACGCCCAGGCCAAGCAGCTGCGCAAGGACGCGCCGCTCTCCCCCGAAATCGCCGTCATCCTCCCGAATATCGAGGATGAGCGCTATGCGGCCTTTTTTTCCGGCGCAAAAACCCATGCTGAACAGCAGGGTTATTCCGTGCAGCTTTTTTTGACCGACAGCTGCCCTTACACCGAAGAAAAGATCGTCCGCCAGATCGCTGCCCTGCGTCTTTCCGGCGCGATCACCATCTCCTGCTGCATCGATCATCCCACACTTTATAAACCGGTGCTGGTCAATGGGGGACGGGTCGTACACGCCTTGCGTGAGGTGAAAGGCGCGGATGAATATATCGGCTTTGACCTGCGGCGGGTCGGGCATGAGCTTGGCCGTTACCTGCTCTCGCAGGGCTACCGTTGCGCCGGCGTCCTGGCCGGCCCGCATTACTATCCGGACGACCGGGAACTCGTAAGGGGGCTTCAGCAGGCCGTCAACCTCCCTGATGCGCAACCGATCGAAATCCAGTATATCTATGCCGATCGCACGGCTTCCTCCACCGCGCCGTTCGAATTTTTCCGCGACGGCAGGCGTCCGGACGCGCTCGTTTTGACCAACAGCAGCTACCTTGCGCATGTCCAGCTCGCGGCGCGGGTCGGCTCGACCGGGGACTGTCCGCCGGTCATTGTCCTGTCCCGGGACGGCCTGCATCTGCAGGCGCCGCAGGTAGCCCGCTACTGCCTCGATTATCTGGGGGCCGGGATCGCGGCCGCGTCACGTATGCTGGAGCTTCTCAGGCGGAATACGCGGCCGAACGGACGGCATCGCACGCTGCTGCCCGCACGCGGATTCGGCCGTGATCTACCCGTCGTATCGACGCCGCGCCTTGCAAAGCCCGTCACCCTGCGGGTGCTGATCACCAAGGGGCAGACCACTGACGCACTCCTGCGCATCACGCCGGATTTTACCCGGCGCACCGGAATTGAAGTGGAATACATCCAGCAGATCCCCAGCGAAATGCTCGAAACGGTGCTTGCTTCCGGGGCGGACGAGCAGTTCGATCTTGTGCGCAACAATATGAGCATCCTTTCGCTGCTGCCTGCCCGGCTTTTCTATCCGTTTACTGAAGAGGAGTTCTCCAGTCTGACCGCCGGGATGTTCCCGCGGGTCGTGCGGGATTTTTCGCGCATCGAAGGCAAACGGCTGGCTATTCCCTTCGACATCGGCGCCGGGATGCTTTTCTTCAGGCGCGACCTGTTCGAGGACCTCGTCCTGCGGCGCACCTATTATGAAAAATATGGGGCGGCACTGGCCGCCCCGCAGAATTATATGGAATTTGTCCGGATCGCCGGGTTCTTCGACCGGGCCGCCAACCCGGAATCCCCCCTGCGGGCTGGCACAAGCGTCCCGCTCGGTTCCGCCGCCGAGCTTTGTTCCAACTTTATCCTGCTCTATCTCAACCATGCGGAGAATCCGGATTTTTCCCGGCCAGGCGCCCGGATCGAACCGGACGCGGTGCTCCAAAGCCTGCGGACGCTGCATGCCTACGGGAAACATGCCGCTCCCATGCGCCAGAAAGCTTGGATCGGCGCCACGCTCGATCATTTCATCCATGGCCAGACGGCGATGGAACAGGTCTTTCTCAACTACACCTCCAATATTGTGCAGCTGCACACCAACACCGTGGGAGGGCTCCTCGGTTTCGCGCCGCTGCCCGGCGGCAACACTTACATCACGGGCGGAGCCCTCTCGATTCATGCCAACTGCAAAAATCCTGAAGCTGCCAAACAGTACATCCATTGGGCTTGCGGCGCGCAGCAGGCCGAGCTTTTCACCACACTGGGCGGCCTGTCACCGCATGCTGAAATCTACCGCAACCCCAATATTCTCAGCCTTTTCCCATGGTACCAGCAGCTTCCCGAAATCATATCCCGCAGCTGCGGGCGCGAGGTCTGGAATTTCATCGATTCGCACGCGCTGGAAGTTCGTTCTTTTCCCCTCCTGCGCAAAACCGCAACCGGACAGCTCGGCCCCGATGAGGCTGCAAAGCAGCTGCTCTCCGTCATCGATTCCTGCCTGCTGCATCAATAGAAACTGCCGCTGTCAAAAGAGCCGCTCAAAAATGAGCGGCTCTTTTTATGAATCCGGCAGCCGTGGGGTTGCCGGATGCTGAAAGGTGAAGAATACCACGCAGCCCCGTCCGGCTTCCCCCACAATGCCAACCTGTCCGCCGTGGCGGTTGAGGATTCGCTTGACCAGCGCCAGGCCGATCCCGCTGCCTTCATATTCGCTGCTGTTGTGCGCGCGGTTGAAAAGCTCAAACAGATTGTTGCCAAGCGCGCGTTCAAACCCCACGCCGTTGTCTTTGAAGTAATAGGTGACCTGCCCGCCCCCGCTCATATAACCGGCAACCAGCGCAATCCGTTCGCGTGTCTGCGAAAACTTGATTGAATTGGACATCACATTCATGACCGCGACGCGCATCAGGAACCGGTCCGCATACAGGGACGGCAGTTCGTAGAGCTCCAACTCCAGGTTTTTGGATTCGTTGGCCTGCTGGATATCGTTAAAGCATTCGAGCACCAGTTTCTTCATGTCGATCTTTTCGATATTGAGCACCACGAAGCCTGCCTTGGTGTAGATCATCATCTTCTGGATCATATCAAGCGTCTGGGTGCAGACCTTTTTCGCCGAGAGGATATCTTCCTTCGACTGTGCGGTGAGCGTGTCGTAATTGTCCTCCTGAATGATCTCCAGATAGGCGTCGATCTCGCGGATCGGGGTTTTGAATTCATGAGTGACGGTGTAGCTGAAAGATTCGAGATCATGGTAGGCGGTGCGCAGCTCCTGGGTGCGCTCCTCCACCGTTTGCTCGAGGCCCGCGTTAAGCTCCACAATCTTGCGTTCCGCGCGCTTCTGGGCGGTGACGTCCTTGGTAAAGACCGCAATGCTGGCAATATCCCGGTTCAGTTTAACCGGATAAAAATTGAGATTCAGGATAAGCGCGCCGCCCAGCGCGGTATATTCCACTGAAAAATCCCCTTTTTCCAGCACCTGCCGGTAATAATGCGCGAACAGGACCTGGTCCTCCCCGGAAAAGACCTCCTCCAGCGCGCTGCCCGGGCGGATCGCCCGTCCAAAATTGTCCCGGATATAATGGCTGAACGCCTGGTTGAAGGAAATCAGAGCAAAGGTGCGGCAGTCGACCGTCCAGATGAAATCCTTGTTGCTTTCAAAAATCGCGTTGAGCAGCGCGGAAAGCTCCCAGCGTTTCTCCTCGGCCTTTTTATAATCGGAGATATTGCGGGCGGTGATGACCGCCAGCCGCTGTTTCCCGAGGCGCATCACATTTCCGGACACCAGCAGGCTGCAGTTCATCCGGTTGCTGAGCATCCCTTTGATCTCAATATTGGTGACCTGCTCCGAGGTGAACAGGCGGGTGAGCAGGCCATTGATCTCCTCTTTGTCATGAAACAGGAGGCTGATATGCTGCCCCAGAATATATCCTGGCGTAAAACCGAGATTTGTGTAGATGGCAGGGTTCACATTGAGCACCACGCCGTCAGCATCGATTTCAAAATAGGCGTCCGCCGTATGCTGAAAGATCATCCGATAGCGTTCTTCGCTCTTCATCAGCTTATCGTGGGACTCCTGGCTGCGCATGGTGCTGCTGATGATTGCGTCGCAAATCATACAGGCGACCGCAAAAACGATCGGCAGCTTGATGATCTGCCCAAAACTGCTGGAAAGCAGCGAGGTGTGAATTCCGCGGCTTTCAAAATAGAAAGCCTCGAAAAAGCCGTCCACAATAAAGAACCCAAACGCAACCATAAAGGAAATAAAAAAGAGGGAGCTATTGCGGTCGGAATAGGCAAGCGGCGGCATCCACAGGAGCTTTCGCACCGCAGGCTGGGAAATCAGCACCTTGACAAAGGCTGCGAGCGCCAGGATGCAGAACACCACGGTGATTGCCTGCACCCGCAGGATGACCGGGGAGATGAAGCGGTCCAGATACCGCCCCGGCGGATTGTGCAGCAGCGCTTCCTTATAAAACAGTACGATGACAACAAAATAAAAAGCCGCGTAAAGCACATGCACCAGGTAATAGTTGCAGCGCCGTTTGCCGCGGTTGCAAAAGTGCCCGCATACCAGAAGCAGCAACAGGTAAAGCAGCCCGATGAGCAGGTTTCCAAGCCCGCGTCCGGGCATTTCCCCAAAAGGCAGCAGGAACACCAGCCCGCCGATCCCGGTGATGTAGGCGTAAACCGGTTCCCAAGCGGTTGCAACCAGCATGGGAAAGACGAGCTGCCAGATGAATTGCGTGTCGTACACATTGTCGAGCACAATGGGGAACTGTGTCGCAAGCAGGGCGAGCCACCCGCAGAACAGCGCAACGGCCACCTTTTTCGGCTGGAGCTCCTTCCATGCCGCGCGCATCAGGCATCCTCCTCCCCGTTTGAGCAAAGCTGGCGGTATTCGGTGGAGGTGAGTCCGGTGAACTGCTTGAACACCCGGCTGAAATATTCGGTGTCCGAGTAGCCGAGCCGCGCGCTGATCTCATAGATTTTGAGGTTGCTGCGTCCCAAAAGGATCTTGGCGCGTTCCATCTTCACCATTGTCAGGTAATCCACAAAGCTCATCCCCAGCTCCTGTTTAAACAGGTGGCTGAGATACGCCTTGTTGACAAAATGCAGGTCGGCCACCCCCTGCAGCGAAAGATTGTTTTCGATATTTTTGACAACCGTGTTGCAAACCGACTGGATCAGCTCGCTTTTGGTGCTGACCGAGAATTTGTTGATCTCCTTTTGAATTTCCGCCACCTTGCCGCAAAAGCTGTCCGCCATCTTTTCCGGCGCCGCTGTCTTATCGAGTGAAAACAACGCGTCGAAATCACAGTAATCCTCCATATGCGGCTGTGTTTTCAGCACCTGCTGCCGTATTTCCGTCAGCACCGATTCCAAGGACGCCCATGCCTTTTCCGGCTCCTCCCCCTCCAGGCTGCAAACCCGGCCGGCAATCTGCCGGCTGATTGTCGCGGAGTAGTCGTCGTTTTTGAGGATGAGCGACGGCAGAATGCGCAGGGCGTTGTTGTCGTACCCCGCTCCCTGCGCCAGCGACGCGAGATGCGCGGCGCACCGGTCGAGCAGCTCAGTGAGCGTGTCCTGATTGATCGGCTTGACCACATAATCAAACGCGCCCAGCACGATCCCCTGCTTGGCGTAAGCAAAATCCGCATATTCGCTCAGCAGGATGATACAGGGACAAAGCGCTTCCTCCCGCGCTTTTTTGAGCAGCTCCAGCCCATCCATCACAGGCATGCGGATATCGGTGATCATGATGTCCACCTGTTCCCGGCGCAGGATTTCCAGCGCCTCCTGTCCGTTCTGGGCCTCAAAACGCACCTGGAACCGGCTGTTGTCCTGGAAGATGCGAAAGCGCTTAAACTGCCGCCGGAAAATTTCCCGGTCATCCACAATGAAAAGGGTATACATGTGTTCCCTCCAATCTGTCCGTACATTTGAAACAGCCGCGGCATCCGCAGGATCTCCAGCAATGCCGCAGCTCCCCGTCGGCGAAGGCCGGCAGGGAGCTCAATGGGATATGTATTTCGGTTTCCACCGATTTATTCGCGGCGCGCGAGCTTTTTATTGACCTTGGCCACCATCGAATAGACGGTGTCAACCATGTTGGCGCAGTAAAGTTTTCCGTCCTGGGTGAGCGCCTGATACGCCTCCAGCTTATCCCAGCCGTATTCGGCCATCCAGTCGATCAGCTCAGCATAGGCGATGCGCGCGGCGTCCTCCATCGGCTTCGCACTGCCCACAACCATCAGTTCCTCCGGGCTTTCGATGCGGGGCCATTTGATCTTCTTTCCCTTTATGAGCTCGAACCGAAGGCTTACCTTCGCCGCGATTTCGAGCGCCACGCCGCACAGCTCTCCCTGCCCCTGCTTGGCATGGACGTCACCGGTGAAGAAATAGGCGCCATCGACCTCAACCGGCAGGTAGATGATGTTTCCGGGGCAGGTGTCCGGAGTGTCCATATTACCACCCTGTTCGTACGGTGTCAACGCGGAAATAACTTCCAGGGCGGAAGCTGTCGCAATTGTCCCCAAAAACGGCTCCCATGGGAAGGAAAGATATTTGTCGTGGGTGAAGTTGCCGTTTTCATCCTGTTTGTAGATCCAGGTCTTTTCCCCGATGGGTTCGTTGAGCATACGGGTGAACTTATTCGGGGTGAGACCGCCCAGCGGCTTCTGGATGCAGCTGACCGCCCAGTCGCGGTTTGGTTCGATCGCAAGGATGTGCACCGCCAGCGTGTCGCCCGGCTCGGCCCCGTCGATGTAGATCGGGCCGGTCTGCGGATTTAAATATCCGGCGTTGGTGAGCACCTCGCAGGGCAGGTCGCTTTCAGATTTGACCAAGCCCTTGAAGCAGTCCTCGGTGTAAAGCATGATCTCCTCGCCCGGCTTGACATGGGCGATCGGTTCCAGATAACGGTTGAATGCAAAACTGTGTTCCCCAACCTGCTCGATAACGCGCATAACGAATCCTCCTTGTCATTTTGCGTTTGTTTTATACTGTGAGATATTTTTTGATCTTGTTGTAGTCCTTAATCTCTTCCCCTTCGACTGTGCCGACAATCGTACCCTTGTCGATCGCGTAGCAGCGCTGGGAAACCTGCTGAATAAGACCCATATGCTGTTCACAGAGCATGATGGTAAAGCCCATGTCCTGGCTGCAGCGCTGCACAATTTCACCGATCTGCTGCGCAAGGTTCGGCTGGATGCCCTCCGAAGGCTCGTCGAGCAGGATCAACTTCGGCCGTCCGACCAGCGCGCGGGCGATCGAAAGCATCGCCTGCTCGCCGCCCGAGAGGGTGCCCGCCTTCTGGGTGCGCCGTTCGCCAAGGCGCGGAAAATATTCATAGGCGATGTCCAGGCTCTTGTCGAGTTCCGCGCGGTTGATCATCGAACCCATGCGCAGGTTTTCCTCCACGCTCAACAGCGGGAACACGCCGTGCCCCTGTGGGACGTAGCCGATACCCATCTGGGCGCGTTCATGCGCCTTGGCGGCGGTGATGTCCTTTTCCTCAAAATAGATCTTCCCGGATTTATTGCGGATGAGCCCAATCAGCGTTTTCATCAGCGTGCTTTTGCCCACGCCGTTGCGGCCAATCACCGAGACGATTTCGCCCTTGCGGATTTCAAATGAGATATCCCGGATGATGGAGATTTCCCCATACCCGGAAGTGAGCTGCTCAATACGTAACATACTAACACCGTCCTTTGTGACTGCCGATTTATACCTTGCCCAGGTAGATGTTGACGACGTCCTGGTTGTTGTGGACCTCCTCAAAGGTGCCCTCCGCGAAAATCTTTCCATAGTGCAGCACGGTCGTCCGGCGGGCGATCTGCGCCACAAAATCCATATCGTGGTCGATGAAAATGATCGTGGTGCCCTGTTCGTTGATCCGGCGCACGATATTTGCGGTGAACTCGGTCTCCTCCGGGCCGAGGCCCGCGGCCGGTTCATCGAGCAGCAGAAGCTTCGGCTTTGAAGCGAGCGACATGGCGATTTCAAGCCACTGCTGCTGGCCGTGCGGCATGTTGCGCACCAGGGGGTTTCCGATGTCCCGGATACCGACCAGTTCGATCAGCCGGTCGATCTCCGCCGGAATCTGCTTATAGTCCACATATTTCTGCACGGCGATACGGATGTTGTCGTAGAGCGTGAGGTCGAGATAGACGCCGGGAATCTGCATCTTGATGCTGATCCCCTCCCGCACGCGGCGATAGGTCGGCATTTTGGTGATGTCCCGCCCGTCGAAGATCACCTTTCCGGTCGTGGGCGGATAGATGCCCATGATGAGCTTGAAGATGGTGGTTTTGCCCGCGCCGTTCGGCCCGATCAGGCAGTGCAGCGCGCCCTCTTCCACCGAAAGGTTGACGTCGTCGACCGCCTTGAGGCCGCCGAAATGCTTGCTCGCGTGCTGAAGTTCAATCAGGTTTTTCATTCTGCGGCACCTCCCGCCTGCGCTTTGCCGTTTTTGAGGGGCAGGACCACTTTCCGGTCGATAATTTCAAACAGCGAATGGATGATCCCCTTCGGGACAAACAGGACGACCAGAAGCAGGATGAGCCCCAAAAGCACCAGCGAATACTGGCTGCCGCTCGCTGCGAGCTTCTGGGAAAGCGACAGGTAAAAGAGGGTGAAAATGACCACTGCGGTCGGGTTCTTGCGCCCGCCCGCGGCCACCAGCACGACCGGCATGGTCGCCTGGGTCATGCCGACCGCCGACGGCACGATGTAGCCGCCCCAGGAGGTGTAGAGCACGCCTGAAAGCCCCGCGATCGCGCCGCTCACCGCGAAAATCATCATCTGCACGAAGGCGGTGTTGTAGCCGAACATCTCGCTGCGGGTGCGGTTTTCACGGATCGAAAGCAGGCAGTAGCCGAGATTGCGTTTCTCCATGATCCGCATCGCCAGATAAATCCCAATGACCAGCAGCAATGCCAGGATGTAGAGCGCCAGGTTCTTGACTGGGAAGGTGCCGATTGTGAGCGGGGTGACGGCATTGATGCCGTTAAATCCACCAAGCTGCGCCGCTCCGATGTGCCATTCTGAACCTGCGGTCTGCGCCAGGAAAGTTTCAAGCACCAGGGTAAAGCACATGGTGACCAGCGCCACAAATACGTCGTTGACGCCGCCATAGAACATGAAGTAGCCGAGGAAGAGCGCCACCAGAAATCCCATGACCACGCCGCCGATCAGGAAAAGCGGGGTCAGCGCCGGATCGGTGAAGTTTTTGCAGAGAATCGCGTATGTATAGCCGCCGATGCCGTAAAACGCGGCCTGCGCGTAGGAGAAAATCCCCGTATAGCCCCAAATCAGCGCAAGGCTCAGCGCCAAAATTACTGTGATCAGGAAGTTTGCCATGTTGAGCGTCTGATAGGCGCTGCTGATAATCGGGTAAGCGATAAAAAATACAAGCACGAGTACGGCGCAGATATTCTCCGTTGTGATTGCATCTTTAAATTTCGTTTTCATTCACCATCACCTCTTGCCTTTCACCATATGCTTTTCGACCAGACCGGAAAAGCCTTTGGGCAATACGCGGATCACGATGATTGCCACGACAAGAAGGCCCATTTTGCCGAAGAAGGTGCCGAACAACAGCGAGAGCGCGCTCTGGATCACGCCGAGCACACCGCCCGAAAGCGCCATGCCGACCAGCGGGTCCGCGCCGCCGACGATGACTGTGACAAAGCTGTCGTTCTGGAACGCCTGCCCCATGGTTGGCGTGATCGTCATGGTCGGCGCGTAAAGCGCGCCGCACAGCCCCGCCAGCGCGGAACCGAGCATGAAGGTGGTCGAATACATCCGCCGGGCATTGATCCCAAGCGACTGCGCGACCGAATTGTCCTGCATGGTCGCGCGCGAATGCAGGCCAAATTTGGTGTGCATAAACAAAAAGTAAAGCCCAACCAGGACCAGCACCGCAACCACGCCGAGCAGGATACGGTAGACCGAATAGGTGCTTTCGCCAACCGCGAAAGTTCCCAACGGGGTGGTGAGCCCAGGCAGTGACGGCCCCATCAGGATAAGGATTCCCTGCCGCAAAAGCAGGCTGATGCCCCAGGTGGCGACGACCGAATCGAGCGGCCTGCCATAGAGCTGCGACACGACCAGCTTATCCACCACATAGCCGAACATGCCAACAAACAGCGCGCCCAGGATAACCGCCAGGAAGAGCGGCACCGACGCCTTGGCCAATATGGTGAACATGTAAGCGCCCAGCATGATGAATTCTCCGTGGGCCAGATTGATAATCCCCATCATCCCGAAGATAATCGCGAGCCCCGCAACCGCGAGGATCAGAAATGAAAAGCTGTCCAGAAACTGATAAAAATAGTTGAAAATGCTGTTAAGCACGGTTTTTGCCTCCCCTGATAACCGGAAAACCGGCCCTCATCGCATATTTGGACAAAGGCCGGCCTTCCCGGTTATAAAACGATATCGGTCCAGTTACGCAGGGTCATCACGGGGTGAACTGCGTGTTGGGGGATTCCTTGGTCAGATCGACGCCTTTTTCCTTCTCGAGCCAATCCGGCACGATCTGGTCATATTTCTGTTTGAAGCTGATATTGTGGTTTTCATCCGAATAGACGATCCAGATATCCATGATCGCATGGTGGGTAGGGCCATAAATGGTGACCAGTCCCGCCGGGCCGTCATAGGAAACGCCGGATTCGAGCGCCGCGATAACCGCTTCGGTTTCGGTGGTGCCGGCCTTTTTGACCGCTTCCGCGTAGAGCATCATACCGGTGTACTGCGCCGCGGCTTCCATGCCAACGTACGGCTCATCCGGATAGAGCTCATGGAACCGCTTGACGAAATCGACCGCAGCCGGGGTGTCAAGCTCTTCGACGAACTGCGCGGTGACATACATGTTGGCGCATGCCGGCGGATCGAAGCGTTTGTGCTCATAGCCCTGGGCGATGTTGATGGTGGTAGCGATCGGCACATCCATGCCGGCGGTGGCCCACTGGCCATAGAAGGAAGACTGGGTGACGCCGGTCAAAAGGACGACCAGGACGTCCGGGTCAGCCTTCTGGATCTTGTCAATCGAGGAGGAGAACTGCGAAACCGACAGCGGCAGGAATTCCTCGCCGACGATCTCTCCGCCGTACTGCTCGGTTGCCTTCTTTACCCACTGTGCGGTGAGCTGGCCGAAGTTGTAGTCCGCGGCGATCGTGTAGACACGCGGGCCAAAGTTCTCGATCATGTACTCCATCAGCGGCATGACCTGGTGCTCCGGAATCGCGCCGGTACAGAAGGTGTAATGGCTTGCGACGCCGCCTTCATACTGGTTGTTATAGAAGTAGAGCATCTTGTTCTCTTCCATAATCGGGCGGACCGCTTCGCGGGATGCGCTCGAGAATCCGCCCATAATCACGTCGACCTGGTCGTCGAGGATCAGTTTGCGGGCCATCTCCTGATAGCGCTGGTTGTCGCTCTGGCAGTCCGGAGCGATCAGCTCGAGCTGACGTCCCAAAAGGCCGCCCGCCTCATTGAGTTCTTTGATGGCGAGCTCCATCGCATGGGTCTTATAGGTTCCGCAAAGGGAAAAGTCTCCGGAAAGGTCTTCCAGCATACCAATCTTGATGGGGCCTTCCTCCGACTGCGCGGGAGCGGCGCTGTCAGCGCCTGCCGATGCGGCTGGCGCGGCTGGAGCCGTGGAAGAAGCGGGAGCTGTGCTGCTCTGTCCGCAGCCGGCGATCATGGCGCAGACGAGAAGTGCCGCGAGAACCGATCTTACTGCTTTTTTCATTTTTCATTTCCCTCCTAATTGGCTGGTTTACAACATTTCATCGGGGGCACCCGGCAAATCCGCCGGACGCCAGCGACGATCTTGTGTTTTCAGTATAGGGGAATCGTTTTGAAAAGGAAATGAAGTATTTTTACGAGATACCCCGAAAAATTTTATGTTTACGCGCCCCATTATGAAAAATTGCAGAACATTTTGCCGCCCATTTAGGAGATTTTCCTCCTGTGAAGATCCCCTGGAACCGTTTTGTCCAAGGCTGACTAAACGCCTGCAAAACCGTTCAAACTATCCTGAGAACAGGAGGATGTCCCATGAAAAATGAACCTTTCGGCGGCCCGCCCGCCCGCGAGCTGCCAGAACTTTCCGACCTCGCGGTTGACCAAAGCCTCCCCTGTCCCGAACGGATCGCCCGGTTTGTCGGACAGGCCGGAGACCCTTACCGTTATCGGTGCGGCCCGGTGTCCGTCGGCCTGGAATTTCTGCCGGACGGCCCCTCGCTGCAGGAGCGGATGGAGGGCTTTCTGATTGCCAAAAAGCAAAATCTGGAATGATTGGAATAACCTGCGGCTGGCGGCGCGGCGGCCGTGCGTGGTATAATGTCCGAGTAGGACCTTTCTCTGCACGCAGGCTGTTTCCAATCAGGAAAGGAGACCGGAAATGGCCCGTAAAAGCAGATTTACCGAACAAACGACAGCCGCCTGTGCGGCAAAGCGCTGGCAGGCCGCGCTCTACATCCGGCTTTCGCGGGAAGACGGCGACAAAGAGGAAAGCGACAGCGTTCAAAATCAGCGCAGCCTTCTGCGCGCCTATCTGGAAAACGAACCGGAACTCACGCTCGCGGATGTCTATGTGGATGACGGTTACACCGGCACCAATTTCGACCGTCCGGGCTTTTCGCGCATGATGGAGAAGATCCGCCAGAAGCAAATCAACTGCGTCATTGTCAAAGATCTCTCCCGTTTTGGCCGAAATTACATTGAGGTTGGCAAATACATTGAACAGATTTTCCCCTTCCTCGACGTGCGGTTCATCTCGGTGGGCGACATGCTTGACAGCTATAAAAACCCACAGGCGATGAACAATCTGATTGTCCCGTTCAAAAACATCATCAATGACGAATACTGCCGCGACATCTCCAACAAGGTGCGATCTTCGCTCGACATGAAGCGCAAGCGCGGGGATTTTATTGGTTCCTTCGCCTGTTACGGCTACCGCAAGGACCCGGACAACAAAAACCGCCTGTTGGCCGACGAACCCGCCGCGCAAACCGTCCGCGATATCTACCGGTGGTTCCTCGGCGGGATGAGTATCCTCGGCATCACCCGTAAGCTCAACTCCCTCGGTGTGCCGAGCCCCGCAGCCTATAAACAGCTGGCCGGGCTTAACTACCACAGCCCCTCAAACGCCCGCGGCGGCGCGCTCTGGCATGACCGCACCGTCCGGCGCATCCTGCAAAACCAGATGTACATCGGCAATCTTGTGCAGGGAGTCAACCGGGTGCGCAGCTACAAAGTGCAGAAGGCGGCCGGCGTTCCACAGGAGGATTGGATCGTGGTGGAAAACACCCATGAGCCGATTGTGGAACGGGCTGATTTCGATAAGGCGCAGAACCTGCTTGGCCGCGACACCCGCACCGCGCCCGGAAGCGATCAGCTCTCGCTTTTTTCCGGTTTCCTGCGCTGTGCCGACTGCAACAGGGCGATGGTCAAAAAGCGGATTTCCCAGCCCTGCCGCGACTACATCTATTACCATTGCGCCGCCTACAAAAAGACCGCCGGGTCCGCCTGCACCCGGCACACCATCCGCGCCGACGAGCTTGAAACGGCAGTGCTCCAGTCAATCCAGAAACAGGTTGAACTCGCGGTTGAGATGGATCAGCTCATTGACGCAATCAACCGTTCGCCTGGCGGCAAACGGCAGTCCGGCCGCTTGGAGGCAGCGCTCGCGGATGCCCGCCGGGAGCTTGCCCGCATGGAAGCAATCAAGCAGTCGCTTTATGAGGACTGGAAAGCCGGGGACATCACCCGGGAGGAATACCACGCCATGAAGCCAGATTATCAGGCGCGGGCAGGCCAGCTTTCCGAAGCCGTCTCCCGGCTCGAACAGGAGCAGCGGCAGGCTTCAAACGGACTGGATTCGCAAAACGCCTTTCTGAAAAGTTTCCTGCGGCACCGCAATATCCAAACGCTCACCCGCGAAATCCTTGTGGAACTGGTCGATTGTATCCTCGTCCATGAGGGCAAACAAATCACCATCCGTTTCAAATTCACCGACGAATATCAAAAAGCATCCGATTACATCCGGGAAAACCATCCCGGACTGCTGCCGGGCGGTCACGACAAAACCGCCTGAACCATGATTGTCCTATTATGACAGCGGCCCCTGCCGCTGCGCAGACCATAACCCGATTCTTCCAGGATACCGGCACGAATGCAGAAAATTTTGACCTCATTATCACCGGTGACCTCGGCAAGGTGGGAACCAAAATCCTGCGGGAACTCACCCTCAAAGATGGTTACAATCTGGAGCACGCGCATACCGACTGCGGCCTGATGCTTTACGACCTGGAAAAACAGGATGTCCATGCCGGCGGCAGCGGCTGCGGCTGCTCGGCTTCGGTCATGTGCGGGCACATTCTCCCGCTCATGCGCCAGGGCAGGCTCAATAACGTCCTGTTTATCGCAACCGGCGCGCTGCTCAGCCCGACTGTCATCCAACAGGGGGAAAGCATCGCCTCCATCGCGCATCTTGTCTATCTCTCAACCCAAAAGACGGGAGGTGTGCTTTAATGGATATTTTTATTCCTCTGCTAAAAGCGTTCCTCGTGGGCGGCGTACTCTGCGCCATCGGCCAGATCTTCATCGATTACACCAAGCTCACTCCAGCCCGCATCCTGACCGGCTATGTGGTCACGGGCGTGATCCTCGGCGGAATCGGGCTCTATCCCAAGCTTGTTGAATTCGCAGGCGCGGGCGCTTCGGTCCCGCTGCTCGGTTTTGGAAATCTGCTTGCCAAAGGCGTGCGGGAAGCGATCCAAAAAGATGGCCTGCTCGGCGTACTCACCGGTGGACTCACCGCTTCCGCCGCCGGGATTGCCGCCGCGCTGTTCTTTTCTTTGATTTGTGCGTTGCTGTCAAAGCCAAAAGAGAAATGACGCGCGTTTCGCCGTGCACACGATACGCCCTCCGAGCACTCGGGATTGCTCCGCAGGGTTCCTTTCTTGCTTGTCCAAGAAAGGAACCAAAGAAAGACACGCGGGGACACCCCGCGGCCCCGTGCGCGCGATATCGAAATAGAAAGGCCGCCGGCTTCGCCGGCGGCCTTTTAAATAAACAGTTCCTCATATGGAACTTTTAGCGCATTTTTCAAAGCTTTAATCTCCCATGCGTAGATATGACGCTGACCAACTTCAATCTTTGCCAGCGCGCTTCGCGTAATATCGCAATCATTCGTTTGAAGTTTAGATGCCAGTTGTTCCTGCGTCATTTTCTTGCTTTCCCGAAGTTTTCGAAGGTTTGCCCCAAACAATTTATCATATTCAGACTGCATATCAACACCCCTTTGCACCTATTTTAGTGCAATTTACATATTGGTATTAACAGCTTTTCATGATATTATCGCACTATTTCTAGTGCAATAATAAAATTTAAAAACAAGCGGCCTTCTTAATCTTCTACACCCAGGATATATCCCACGGAAACATGATAGATTTCCGAAAGCTTAATTAAAATGTCCGTCGGAATATCCCGTTGACCAAGTTCATAATTGCTGTAAACCTGCTGAGAGCAATTTAACATCTGTGCGATTTGTTTTTGCGTTAAGTCTGCATCTTCTCTTAAATCTTTAATCCTTTGATACATAATCATCACCCAATACACTATACAATACCGCAAATTGCGGTATTGACTTCTACTGCAAATTGCAGTAGAATAAGTAAAAATATTGGAAGATGATTTTATGCGTTCCACCATTGAAGAGCTGTACTACGGCAATCTCAATCCGAGTGTAAAACTGATCAGACCGCAAACGGCATACGCGCGCAAGGTTGAGCGGATGTCCGACTGCGAGACCAAGCTGATGGAGCTGCTCGACGGCAAAGAGCTGTCGCTCTTTGCCGACTTCAGCGCGCTTTACAATGAAATCGACGCGGAAGGGTCGCTCGAAGCGTTCGTGAATGGGTTTCGTCTGGGCACACGGCTGGCGTTTGAGGCACTGGACAGCAGGGACGGATGCCTTGCCGACATTTTTTAAAATTTAACCATGGGACCCGGGCACGCGCAGGGCGCAAAAGCGTGCATTTGCGGCGCAACGCAAAGTCACTTCATCTTGACATAGATGAGTTTCACGCTGCTGTCATGGGTACGTACGCTTTTAATATCAAACATGTCGAGCGATTCGACAAACGGGGTGAGCTTGTTAAAACCGAAGTTGCGCACATCGAAGTCCGGATAGCGTTTAACGAGCAGGTTTCCGATGGTGCCGATGAACATCCAGTCATCCTCGTCCGAATTCTCGGTAACGATGGTGCGGATCGCCGCTTTGATCGTATCGAGGTTGGTCATCTCCTTTTCTTCCTGCTTGGCAGGCGGCGCGACCCGAACCGGTTCCGCCGGTTCCGCAGATTTGAAGCGGGCGGCCTTTTCCACTTTTTCCGGCTTTTCGGGCTGTACCTTCATGGGAGGCTTTTCTGCCGCAGGTTTCTGTTTTGGCTGTTTCTGGGCGGTAGCCGTTTCGTAGAGGATGTCAAGATACTTAAACCGGTTGCAGGCGGCAATGAAAGGCTTGGGGGTTTTGCGCTCACCCATACCCACCACTTCCATGGCGGATTCACGCAGCCGCGCTGCAAGCCGGGTGAAATCACTGTCCGACGAAACAATGCAGAAGCCATCCACCTTGTCTGTATAGAGAATATCCATTGCGTCGATAATGAGTGAGGAGTCGGTGGAATTTTTGCCGACCGTATAGCCATACTGCTGGATCGGAGTGATCGAATTGTCAAGCAGCACGTTCTTCCACGAGTTGAGCGCGGGCTTGGTCCAATCGCCGTAGATACGCTTGTAGGTGGCGATCCCGTCGTTTGAAATCTCGTCGAGGATGATCTTGATATACTTGTCCGAAATATTGTCCGCGTCAATCAAAACCGCAAATTTCTTGTCGCTGGCCATAAATGGTCACTTCCTGTCTGTTTGGTTGCTGCTGTGAGCACGCATCTCATAGGCACAGTATAACATATTCCCCGGTCGAAGGCGAACCTTTTTTGTTGCAGGTCAGTCGAGCGTCTCGAGCACCGACTTGAGCGTATCGGCCGAATGCCGCAGCGCGGCCTGCTCGGTCGCGCTCAGCGGAAAGTCGAGAATCCGCTTCACACCGCTGCGCCCAACGATTGCGGGCAGGCCCAGGCAGAGTCCGTGCAGTCCGTAATGCCCGTCCACCAGGCTTGAAACCGGCAGAACCGAATTTTCATCCCGGACGATTGCCTCACAGATGCGCTGGATGGCGGCCGCGACCGCATAGAAGGTCGCGCCCTTGCGCTCGATGATCTGGTAGGCGCTGTTTTTGACATCCTCGTAGATATCGTTCATGCAGGAGAGGTCCTCGCAGACGCCGAAGCTTTTGCAGAAATCGGTAAGATCGATGCCCGATACATTCGCGGAAGACCAAACCGGCAGCTCGGTGTCGCCGTGTTCCCCAATGATGAAGGCGTGGATGTTGCGCGGATCGACCCCAAGCTTTCCGCCGAGCAGGTATTTGAGCCGGGCAGTGTCGAGCACGGTGCCCGATCCGATCACCCGGTTTGCCGGGAAACCGGAAAGCCGCAGGGTGATTTGGGTGAGGATATCGACCGGGTTGGTCACCACCAGGAGGATCGCGTCGGTATTATGACGGACAAGTTCCGGAATGATCTGGCCGAAAATTTTCGCATTTTTCCGCACCAGGTCGATGCGGGTCTCGCCCGGCGCCTGGTTCGCGCCTGCCGCCAAAATGATCATCCCGCAGTCCGCAAGATCCGGATAGTCCCCGGCATACACCTCTACGGGACGCACAAACGGCACGCTGTGCGCGATGTCCATCGCTTCTCCCTCGGCCTTTTTCCGGTTCACGTCGAGCAGTACCAGTTCGGAAAAAAGCCCGCTTTTCACCAAGGTATAGGCTGTTGTCGCGCCGACTGCCCCGCAGCCGATAATCCCGCATTTTTGCAGATTCATGTAAAATGCTCCTTTCAAAAGTTCCTTTTGCCATTATCATGCCCATTTGTCCGCGCGAATTGAAGCAATCCGGCGGGCAGGGCTGTTCATCCGATAGATTTTGTGCTAAAATATTTTCAAATATGGTATCCTGTTTTTGGAGGTTCTTCCAGATGCTTCATATCGTGCTCTGCGATGACGATCCCGCGATCATCTCCCGGTATAAGGAACTGCTTGCACAGCTTGCGGAAAAACACCGCATGGAATATAAGCTCAGCTGTTTTGGGAATGCGGAACAGCTGCTTTTTGCGTTGGACGATATCCAGTTTGGGGTGGACATCCTGTATCTCGATGTGCAGATGGATAGGCTCAACGGCATCGAAGCCGCCAAAAAGCTGCGGTCGTCCGGCTGCCGCGCGCAGATCATCTTCCTGACCAACGCACGCGAATACGTCTTTGAAAGCTTCGACGTTTCACCGCTGCAGTACCTGCTCAAAGGCGACACCTCCATCGAAAAGTTTGAGGAGGTTTTCCTGCGGGCGGCCAGCCTTTCCAGGCAGGAATCCGCCGAGCTGTTCGACTGTGAACGCGGCGCCGAACGCATGGCCATCCCCATTCGGGAAATCACCTATTTTGAAGTCACCAAACGAATCGTCACCGTTCATTACGACGGAGGCACCTTCGATTTCTATTCGAGTATGAGCGAACTGGAGGGACGGCTTCTGCCGCGCGGCTTTGTGCGCACCCACCGCGCGTTTCTGGTAAACCTGGCGCGCATCCGGCGGCTTGGACAGGAGGACATCCTGCTGACCTCCGGAGAAACGGTCCCGCTGGGACGCACCCACATCAAAAATGTTAAGGAAGTGCTCTCCCGCTTCCTGTCCACAGGAGGCGGATTATGAAACCGGGCCTCTTTCTGCTTTATGGACTGCTGCTTTGCGGTTTTTTGACCCTCAACCTATTGATCAACGGCTATGTTCAGAATTGCCTGCCCACCCAGAAAAAACGGCCGGCGCTGCTTTTGGGCCTCGCGTTTGTCAACATTGTCACGCTTGGGGTCTTCCTCTGGCTGGATCTCGCCATCTTTTTCATCTATGTGATCTTTACCGTCCTGCTTGCCGCCGATTATTTCTTTCTGCTGCGCACCGGCTTTCCGTCCCTGTTGTTGCTTGCGTGCGGCTACGGGCCATTCCTTCTGCTGTGCGCGCATGGGGTTCTGATCCCACTGTTCGCACTGGTTCGCGGGACGACCATGTATGACGTGGTGAATGACAATCTTTCTTATGATGTCTCGCTGCTGCTGGCGCTGCTGGTCTGCATCCTCCTGCTTTGCCTGATCGGGAAATGGATGCCGTATGAACGCATCCACCTGCTCTTTCGCTGCACAGACCAGCGCCGGCTGGTCTGTACCTGCCTGTACCTGTTGTTCGGTTATCTGCTGCTCGAAAGCTATGTCTATGCGGATCGATTTTCCGGCATCTGGATCCCGTGGTTCCATCTCATCACCAGTGTGATCTCCATGGCGGCTTTCCTGATGGTGTTCTGGTATGCGGTGGATGTCAGCTCCTATATCGAGTACGAGCTCAAAACCCGCCAGACGGAGAAACAGCTCCAGCGCCAGGTGGTCCATTACCAGCAATACACCAAATATGTGAATGATCTGCGCGCCTTCAAGCACGACTACCGCCATATGGTGCAGACCGCCCGTGCACTTTTGCGCGCAGGCGCGGACCAGAAGGCGCTCGATCTGCTCGGACAGATGGATGACGAGATGGAAAGCTCGCTGCGATACACCCGCTATGCAAACCACGTGGTGGTCGACGCGATCCTGCAGGAATGCGCTGGGCGATGCCGGGAGAAAGGGATCGATTTCTCGGCGCTGGTAAACCTGCCGGAACGCATCGGGCTTGGAGATCTCGAACTCTGCCGGATCTTCGGCAACCTGGTGGACAACGCTTATGAGGCCTGTGAAAAATGTGAAGCACAGAACCGTTTCATCAAGTTGGACAGCGTGGTGAGTCCCGATTGGATCACCGTGCAGATCCGCAACACCTTTTCCGGCAAAATCGAACTGCAGGACGGGCTGCCGCTCACCGATAAGCAGGACCCTTCCCAGCACGGGGTGGGGCTTTCCTCCACCCGGCAGCTCATTGAAAGCACCGGCGGCTTTATGCAAATCGAAATCGATCCGGCCGGGATTTTTACCGTGAAGCTGCATTTCTGCGCGGCCACCGGTTAATTTTTCCTGCTTCGGACAGGCTGATGCAATTGGGAACAAAATTTATGCAATTCGGAACAATTTTTGACATAAAGCCACTCAGATTGGGTATACTACAGTCAAGGAAATCAACCAAGGGTTTCTTTACTGAAATAGGCAATCGCTTTGTTCATCAACCCATAGATCGTTTCCCTTTCGATTGTCACATGGGTGCTGTCAAAGTTCCAAACCACCGTTTCGTCCGGATAGCGAAACGGTGGTTCCTTTTTATCCGGAAAATCAGCGTGGAACGGCAAAAACCGTTCCACGCTGCCGTTTTATCCCTGCGCGGGCACAGCCTCCAACGTCTGGTCAATGATATTCTGCATGATCTCCTTGCTGAGCGCGCCGGGGACATATCCATAGATGTTGCCGTCCCGGTCGATCATGAAGGTGGTTGGGAACGCATTGATCATATAATCCCCGAATACCTTTCCGGTTTCATCCATCACGGTCGGAAATGTATAGCCGTTGTCGGTGAGGAACTGTTTGACTTCTTCGACCGTCACATCCTGATTGTGCGGGAAGCTGTCGGTCTTGGGGTTGGCAACGCCCAAAAATACCACATCCTCCTGGTTCATGCCCAATTCATTGTAAAGCTCCTCAATATGAGGCATCTCCTGCCGGCAAGGAGGGCACCAGGTTGCCCAGAAGTTCAAAAACACCACTTTCCCCTTGTAATCCGAAAGGGTGTGGGTATTGCCATACTGGTCGGTCAGCGTGAAATCGAACGCCGGGAAGGCTTCCGGCTCCGGTTCGGAAGCCGGAGCCACGCCCGAGGCGCCGGAGGACGCCGGCACCGGTTCGGCGGATTCACTGGACGCAGCGGATTCGGACGGCGCAGGCTGCGGCGGTTCCACCGCCTGCGAGGAGGACGCCTGCGGGACATTGGCGCCGCCAAAGGAATTGAGGTAGCTGCTGATACCATTCATCCAACCGGTAAAGGTCATGATCCCAATGAGGATCAGGATCACGCCTCCCGCCTTGATGGTATATTTCATCAGTTTGCGGTTGCGTTCCAGGAAGGTGAGCGCCTGCGCGGTGAACAGTCCCAAAAGTAAAAATGGGATGACAAACCCGGCCGCGTAGACCAGCACGAGCAGATTGCCCACCAGCGCGGATTTTGCACCTGACGCGAGGATTAGCACGGATGAAAGCGCCGGACCCACACAGGGCGTCCAGGCGAAACTGAAGGTGAATCCCATGACAAAGGCCATAACCGGACTGACCTTTTTGCCTGCAAGATTCAGATGGAACCGCCGTTCCCGCTGCAAAAATTTCAGTTCAAAGAAGCCGATCTGCACCAGGCCCAGCAGCAGGATAATGACGCCTCCGATGCGGGTGAGGAGGGTTTTATGCCCGCCCAAAAACTGCCCAAGCGCCGAAAACGACATTCCCAGCAGAAAGAAGGCAAACGAAATTCCGAGCACAAAACAGACAGTATGCCAAAGTGTGCGGCCGCGGGCATAGACTGGCTGCCCATCCGGGCCTTTTTCCGCGCTGCCCGCCAGATAGCTTACATAAACTGGTATCAGCGGAATCACGCACGGGGAGAAAAAAGACAGGAGGCCTTCCGCGAATACGAGCAGAAAGCTGATGTTCTGGGTGGATACAAGGTTGGCCATTTCTTTGCCTCCTTCAAATTTATATGCTGTTCTAGTTAAAAGTTAGCAAACTATACCAATAAAGTCAAGATTAATTCATTGCGATGTTGTTTCCAATTTGTAAATTGTGCGCCTACGCAAGCAGGAAAACCGAATTTGTGATATAATAAACGCATAATAAGCGCAAAGCGATTCGGCTGCGGTCGTGATATGCTGCAAATATAAGAACACATTTTCCGCCGTTTCCGCGGCTTACGATAAATTGGGAGAAGGAAACTGCCATGTACCAAAACGTTCCGCAAAATTATGGGAATCCCAACAGCTGCCCGGACGAAGCGCAGCAGCGCGCCGCCGCCCAAAAAGCCGCGTGCATTTCCGCTTTCAAAATGCAATGCGGTCTGCTCGCGCTGACTGTGATTCTCAGCGTCCTGCTGCTTTATATCCTGCAAACTTTCGCCTCCTGGCTTATCCTCGATGTGCTGTGGGGCCGGAATCTGCCGGTGTCGCTTGATCTCATCAATGAGCTGTTCACCACCCTGCTTTATCTTGTGGCATTTTTGTTTCCATTTTTGCTCTATGCAAAACTGGTGCGTTACCACACTTGGGAAATCCCCCGCGACCCGCCATATCCACCCGTGCTCGCCGCCGTCACCGGGATATCGCTCGGGCTTTCTGTAATCGGCGTGATTTCCTCGATGGTCCTCTCGCTTTTTTTCTCGATCTTCGGTCTTTTCCCAATGGATATCGCTTTTTCTTTCCCGCAGGACCCGCTTGCCGGTCTGCTGATGATTGTCAACACCACTGCTGTACCCGCGCTGATCGAGGAATTCACCCAGCGCGGCATTGTGCTGGGTTCTTTACGGCGGTACGGAGACCGTTTTGCAATCGTTGTTTCAGCATTGCTCTTCTCACTTTTGCACCGCAACATGGTGCAGATTCCGAATGCTTTTCTGCTTGGGCTGGCGCTCGGCTATTTCGTGGTCAAAACCAATTCGATCTGGACGGGCATCGCGATCCATTTTGTCAACAACTTGCTGGCAATCCTGATAACCCTTGCCACGCAGAATCTGTATGCGCCCATTGCCGGCATTTTGCAGATCGCCCTGTTTTTCTTTTATGTGGTGTTTGCCGCGTTTGGGCTGGTGTATCTGGTCGGCATCCGGCGGGCAGACCTTTCTGTGCCAAAAAGCCGCTGTCCGCTGCGCGATCTGCAGTTGCTCGGGAAATTCTTCACCCACTTCCCGGTTGTCATGATGCTGCTGCTCTTCGCATGGGTGATTTTTTTAAACTTTTCGAGGCTTTGAGGTGGATTATGCACGACGACACGTATTATATGGGCCTTGCGCTTGAATTGGCGCAGGAGGCGGCCAATATCGGGGAGGTGCCTGTAGGCGCGGTCGCCGTCTGGGACGGCGAAGTGGTCGGCACAGGCATGAACCGCCGGGAAACTGGAAAAAATGCTCTTGCACACGCCGAACTGGAAGCAATCGACATGGCCTGCCGGGCGCTTGGCGGCTGGCGGCTGCATAAATGCGATCTCTATGTGACGCTCGAGCCCTGCCCGATGTGCGCGGGCGCGATCATAAACGCGCGCATCCGGCGGCTCATATTCGGCGCTTCCGATCCCAAAGCCGGTTGCTTCGGTTCGGTGAGCGATTTTGCCGCTCTGCCATTCAACCACAAGCCGGAGGTGACAGGCGGCGTACGGCGTGAGGAATGCGCGGCGGCGCTTACCGCATTTTTCCAAAAATTGCGCAAAAACTGACTTATCTTGTCTTTCGGATACAATATATTGTGCCTGTTCATAGATTGTTCACCATTTAAAAAGCCACCCATGTTATAATTGTTTTCAGAAACTTTGCGTTTCTAAGTTAATCCCCCTCCTTATTTTATCTCCAGTCATTTCACTTTTAAGCGGACCGTTTGGTTCGTTTTTTTTTGCGTAAAAAAGCGGACGGATGCATTTGCGTCCGTCCGCCTTTTTCTTATTCTGTTTCTCCCAGCGGCGGCGTCCCACAGTAGCGGTAGCTGTGCAGATAATCCCCCCGCAAAAATTCCGGATTCGGCCCGCTTTCGGTAAAAACGTGCTCGAGCTTCTCGAGATTTACTCGCGCCGTCACCGTCTGCGGCTCGGTATCCGCGGCACAGGCGACAAATCCATCCCGGCCGGGTGTAATCCCCACCGGCGCAAAGATTCCGGCCAGCGCGGTGGTATGTTCCCGCGTGCCGGTCAGGCAGGAATAAACCGTATAAAGGTTCTGTTCGTCCGCGCGGCAGCGCAGCAGATCCCGCGTGACCCCTTCGCGGGAGTCAGGCGCCGCAATGATCTTCGCCCCGCGCGCCCGGGCAATTTTCACACATTCAAAATAATAGTTGTCCGAGCCGATTACAACGCTGATATCACCCATCGGTGTGGGGATCGTCTCGATCACGTCGCACGGTGTGACGCCAAGCGCCTTATCAAATCCCACCGCGCTCACCTTCTCCTGCGCGCCGGCCGGTTCTCCGTCCGGACCGAACACCACGCAGCGGTTGCGCAGCTGGCCGTCCTCATAAAACAGGCATGTGCCCGCTACAAGATAGATCCGCAGCAGCCGCGCGATCGCGCTGAAGGTATACATATAGGTTTCATAAAGGAAGTGGTGAAAGGTTTCGGCGAGCAGCCGCACCTTTTCCGGTGCGAGCTTCACGCCCGAAAGGCCCACCTTGTTTTCCCCATCCAGCACCCATTCGATGATCTTTTCATAATTGGGCAGCATCGTGCCCACCAGCAGCCCCACATATTCCGGAAAGACAACCAGCTGTGCCCCGTTTTCAGCGGCTTCTTTTGCAAGATCATACATCTGCCCGGCATAGTCTTTGAGGTTCTGGTATTTGCGCACCGAAAGCTGCACCGCCGAAACCCGAACCGCTTCCGGTGCGACAAACGCGGTATTCTGCTGTTCCCGGCGGCCCTTCGCCTCCAGAATCCGGTCGATCTTTTTCGGCGTGACCTGAAAGGACATGAGAAACGACAGGATATCAAGCCAGGTCTTATTCATCCCGCTCACCTCCCCAACTCCGCGGCATAGTTCTGAACCAACCGGGTGTTGATGTTCTCCATGATCTGAAAACCGCTGCGCACATCGTCCAGCCGCGTGAGATTCAGCCCGAAGCGCATCGGGAACGCCCCGGTGCGGCGTACGAGGTAACCGTCCCGCGCGCGGGTAATCGGCGCCGGACAGGCCACCGAGCCGCCCTTTGCGGAAAGGTTCACCACATAGAGATTGTTGCTCTGCGCGGCGTTCCAGATCGAACGCATCTGGCGTTCGGGAGTATCCTCCGCCGGGTCGAGGTGCTGGATCGACAGGACCACATCCGCGCCTTTGAGCGCGGCGGCGCGCACCGTCTGCGGATGATAGATGTCCGCGTCAACACAGAGATAGAAATTCCCAAGTTCGGTATGGGTTACCGCCACCTCGCTGCCGGTGGCATAACGGCCTTCCTGCGGCAGCGAAAGATGCAGTGCGGGCTGACGGCAGAGAGGCCTTCCTTTCGGGTCGATGAGACAGAGACAAAGATTGTCCCGGTGCACAAACAGGCCGCTCACCAGATGCACCTTGCAGGCGGCGGCATAGGCGGCGCAGCGGCTGAGATATTTGCCGACCTCCTGTTCCGCTCCGCCGCCGTCATGAATTTCCTCATCGGCAAACAGAACCAGCTTCGCGTCGCCGGAGGGCGCGTGAAACGGCGTGACGATTTCAGTCATAAAATGCTCCAATCCGAGCACCTCCCCGTGAGCCGGTCATCCGGCCCTCTATATCAGTTCATGCGCGACCGCGCACGAAGAATCATAAAAATATGATACCACAAGCAGCGCTTCCCGACAAGTAAAAACGCCCCACAACCGGGGCGTTGGGATTGGAACTTATTGGGCATGGGGGCCCGACAGGCAATAGGTCAGGCTGACCCGCGCGATTTCACGGCCATCGTCAGCGTCAATGCACACCTCATAGAAGCTGATCTGCCTGCCGCGCTTCACTTCCCTGGCTTTTGCCGTGAGATATTGGGTATCCCCGGCCGGGCGCAGATATTTAATCGCACTTTCCACGGTGACCACCTGGGTGCCGCAGCAGACCGCGGCATTTGCTCCCGCTGTATCCGCCAGCGAGAACAGCGCCCCGCCATGCACAATCCCCGCCGGGTTCTTACAGGCGTCCGTCACCCGCATACGCACTGTGGCCGCACCCTTTCTGCATTCCACGAGCTCGATGCCGAGCAGCCGGTTGAAGCCGGTATTGAAAACCTCCGGCGCTGTCCAGTCCATCGGGATTCCCCTTCCTTCCGCAATACACGCGCGCCGGCTGGCTGTCCGGTGCGCGGTTGCCTGTTTTTATCTGCTCACGGCGCAATCTTCTGAAATCCCTCGCCGAGTACCTCGGTCGCCTCGCTCACGATGATAAAGGCCGAAGGGTCGATCTGAAGCACGATTTTGCGCAGTTGGGTGATCTGCTGTTTTTTGATCACGGTCATCAGGATATTTTTTTCGGTCTTGGTGTACATCCCCTCGCCGCCGATTTTGGTCACGCCGCGCGGCGAATTCTCGAGCAGCGTCTTTGCAATCTCATCCGGGTGGTCGGTGATGATGTAACAAAGTTTCGCATAGTCGAGGCCCGCGATAATCAGGTCGCTGACCTTGGCCGAAGCGAAGATGACAATCAGCGCGCGCAGGACGTTTTCCGCGTCCCCGAGCACAAAACTGCCGCAGACCACCACCAGCCCGTCGAGCACCGCCAGGATATTGGCAAGTGAAACGCCTGGGAAGAGCGGCATCATCACCCGTGCGAGCAGCTCGGTGCCGCCGCTGGAGACATAGTAGCGGCAGAAAAGCCCGATCCCGATTCCCTGCGCCACGCCGCCGTAAAGCGCCGCCATCAGTGGGTTATCGGTGGGCGGCGGCAGGAAGGCCAGGAAATCAATAAAAAAGCCGAGCACCGCCGTGGTCAGAAAGCACCGCAGGATAAACGCGAGCCCCTGCGAACGCAGCCCCAAAAGCAAAATCGGCAGATTGAGCAGGATACTCACCAGACCAACGCCCAAACCGGTCAGGATATTCACCAGCGTCGCCGCGCCGGTCACGCCGCCCGCCACAATCCCATTTGGCACAAGGAACAGGTCGAGCGCCAGCGCATAGGAAAAGCACCCCACCACCATGAAAAGATACCGCTTGATCTCCATCTTCCAGTCGATCCCGGAAAGCTTCATTGCTGATCCTCCGTTTTTAAAACGCCATTGCCGCCTCATAAGCATTGCGCAGGGCCTGGCAGGAAGCCGCAAAATCGGCCCGTTCGGCGTCGCTCATCCTGATTTCAACGATCCCGCTGACCCCATCTCGTCCAATGATCGCGGGAACGCCCGCATAGACGTCCTTCTGGCCATATTGCCCTTCGAGCAGCACCGAAACCGGCAGGATCTTGCGTTCGTCATGGTAAATGGTCTTGATAATCTCAGCTGCTGTGATCCCCACCCCGAATTCGGTACAGCCCTTGCCGTCCAGAACAGTCATCCCGCAGCGGCGGGGCAGAGCCGCCACCGCCGTCAGGTCGATGCGGCCAAAGCTGTCCGGGTTTTCCGCCATCAGTTCGAGCAGCGGCTTTCCACCCACCGAGATGTTCGACCAGGGAACCATCTGGCTTTCGCCGTGCTCGCCCATGACATAAGCGTGGATCGATTTTGAGTCGACCATCAGCGAACGGGAGAGAATCCTGCGCAGCCGCGCCGAATCGAGCGCCGTGCCCGTTGCAAGCACCCGACCGGCAGGAAAGCCGCTCATCTTCTGCAGATAATGCGCCAGCACGTCACAGGGATTGGAAAGCACAAGGAAAATCCCATCAAAACCGGAGTCGACGACCGGGCCGACAATCTGTTTCATCACGCCGACCGCCTGCGCCAGCATATCCGCGCGGGGCTGTCCGGACCTGGGGCGTGGGCCCGTGCAGACCACCACAATATCCGCGTCACGGCAGGCTGTATAATCCCCGCTCGTCACACGGATGTGGTGCGGCAGATAGGCGGCGGCATCGGCCAGATCGGTGGCTTGCGCGAGCGCTTTGGGTTTGTCCGTATCGATCATGACAAGCTCATCGCATTCGCCCATTGTGATAAGCGAAAGCGCGCAATGCGAACCCACATGACCGGCACCGATGATTGCAACCTTGCGAGTCTGAAACGCCATAGTACCCTCTTTCCGGCCGCCATTGGCCTGTCAAATTTTCCGGGCCCTCGGGAAATGGTCTCCGGGCCGTATTCATACGTCCGTTTCATTTTAATGTAACGCTTCGCCAATGTAAAGCTGTTTTCTGTCGACTGTTCCCGGTTGTCCTGACTTTCTGGGTTTTATACAAAATTATGTGGGATTTATCCTGAATCATCTCTGTCGCTCTTTCCCAAAACGCAAGAAAAGGAAAGCCCGCGGGCCTTCCCTTCCGTATAATCCATATTCTGTCAAAAGGGCAGCACCAGCGACCATGCCACCGTGAGAAGCCCTGCCACGCCGATGGCGATCCCGCTCATCGCGCCCTGAACCTCCCCGAGTTCGATCGCCTTGGAGGTGCCGATCGCGTGGCTGGCCGTGCCGATCGCCACGCCCGCCGCCACCGGATTTTCTATTTTGAACAGCTTGATCAAAATGGGGGACAGGCAGGCCCCGATAATCCCGGTGAAGATGACCGCCGCCACTGTCACGGCGGCGATCCCGCCGCCTGCAACCGAAAGTTCCATCGCAATCGGCGTGGTGACCGATTTCGGAAGCATCGAAGCAGTCAGCGTTTCATCCAGCCCAAACCATTTGCAGAGAAAATAAGCGCTGGCCATCGAGGTGAGCGACCCCGCCAGGCATCCGGCCATGATCGGCAAAAAGTTGCGTTTGAGCACCTCGATCTCCCGGTAGATCGAAGATGCGAGCACCGCCGTCGCGGGCGGCAGCAGCATCGAAATGACCGAACCGCCCGCGCTGAACTGCTCGTAGGAGAGCGGCGTCAGGCCAATGAGCAGGATTACCAGCGAGATTGCGATGAGCAGCGGATTGGCGAGCGGGGTTTTCAGCCTGCGGTTGACCCAAAGCCCGATTTTAAAAGTGAAGATGCACAATGCGATGCCGCAAAGCGGGCTCGAAAGGATTTCAGCCATCCGTCTCCACCGCCTTTCCCCGTTTTTGCAGCCGGATCACACCCAGCACGGTGAATGCCGTCACCACAAAGGTGAGCAGCGTCGTGATAAGGCAGATTGCCGCAAGCTTCAGGATATGTTCCCGCACGAACGCATATTGCTCGAGGATTCCCACCCCAGATGGAATAAACAGAATCGCCATATTTTTTAATAAAAAATCCGAGCTTTCCCCCAGCCGCGCGGGTTTCACCGCACCGGTGAGCAGCAGCAAAAACAGAATCACCATCGCGGCCACGCTCGCGGGAAACGGAAACGGCAGCAGCGCCGAAACCACATTGCCCGCAAGGCAGACCGCAAAAATGATTCCCAGTTGTGTCAGTATCTTCATCTTTTTTCCCCAGTCCTTTTCAAATTGCATCCCGGTCAGGCGTGCAGCACCAGCCGGCTCCCCGCCCGTTCCTTGACCACCTCGATCGAGGCGTCGATATTCTCCCGCAGCGCCGCCACGTGGGAGATGATTCCCACCAACCTGCGCGATCCGCGCACCGAGGCAAGCACATCGAGCGCGTCCGCGATCGAACCCGGATCGAGCGAACCGAACCCCTCGTCGATGAACATCGCGTCCATACGGATACCGCCCGACTGGGATTGTACCACAGCGGACAGCCCCAGCGCAAGGGACAGCGAAACCAAAAATTTCTCCCCGCCGGAAAGCCCCGCCACTGGACGGCGCTTGCCCGCATGCGCATCAAGCACCTCCAGGTCGAGCCCCGCCTTGCGGGAGCGGCCGCTCCCTTCGAGCGTTCGGTAAAGCTGATAGCGGCCGCCGTGCACGTTTTTGAGCAGCCGGTTGGCCTCGGCGGTGATCGACGAAAGCATCACGCCCAACACATACCGCCGCAGGCTTACCCCGCTGTCCCCGCGCAGAAGCTTGCCAAACCCGGAAAGCCGGTCATAGACCGCGCGTTTTTCGACAAGCGCCTTGCCGCGTTTTTCAAGCGTGGCGAGCGTCCCAGCGATCCGTTCGCATTCCTGCTGCTGTTCGCCCCATTTAAAATCAAGCGTTTCCTTTTCCGTTTCCCGCGATTTCAGATCTCGCCGCATTGCCGCGAGATCGGGGGGCTCCTGTCCATCGAGTTGTCCCGCGAGCTCCCGCAGGCGGCCCTGCGCCGCTTCCCACTGCATCCGCTCCCGCCGCAGATGTGTTTCGCGCGCCTGCCGCTGCGGTTCCGGGATCGCCGCCTCATAGACCTCCCGCACGTCGGAAAATCCCTCGTTTTCGAGCATCTCCCGCAGGCGTTCCTGTTCCGCTTTCTGTTCCTTCAGCGTCTCGCCGGCCTGCGCGCGCAGATGCCGGGCGGCTTCCTCTGCGCGCGCCAGCTCCTGTGCGGCCTGCGAATGCGCATGTCCAGCCCGCTCATAAAATTGGTCGAATTCCGCAATGTTTTTCGAAAGCGTCTCAATCCGGCCGCACAGCCCGGGAAGATCCCCGGCCGCCGCGTCCCGCTGGGACAAAAGCGCCTGGTACTGTGCCGCCGTCCGTTCTTTCTGCTGGACGGCCTGCGTCAATGCCTGCCGCAGCGGCTCCGACCGCTCTGCCAGTTTCGCGAGCGCTTCCTCCGCCATTTGCAGCTTTTGGGAAAGCGCCGCGCGTTCCGCGTCCTGTTCCAACGCATTTTCCAGTTCCTGCCGCGCGGCGGCGTGTTCTTTTGGATCATACGGCGGCAGCTTTTCCATCTCCCTGCCGAGCACAAAGAGGGCTTCCCTTTGCTGGGAAAGGCGCGCGGCCGTCCCAGCAAAGCGTGCCTCACAATCCGCAAGTGCCCGGCGCGCCGCCTGCACCCGCTCCCCGAATTTTTCGAGCGCGGCCCGGGAAGGCCCGTTTTCCGCTGACCGGTGCGGCGCCGGATGGTGCGGGCTGCCGCAGACCGGGCAGGGCGCGCCCTCCCCAAGCGACTGTGCAAGCCGGCCAGCCGCGTCGTCCAAATAGCGGCGGCTGCAGGCGGCATATTCCGCCTCTGCCTGCTCAAGCGCACATTGGCAAGCGTCCCTCTGTGCCTGAAGGGCCGCGCTTTCCGCCTCATCCCGCGCAAGCTGTTCCATCTGCGCGGCGCGCCGCTCCAAAAATTCCCGCGCGCGTTCCCGCGCGGCGAGCGTCTCCCGCAGGGCCGGAAGCTTTGCTGTAAACGCTTCAAAGAGCCGCGCGCGTTCCTGCGCAAGACCGTCCCGCCGGCGTGTGGCTTCCTCCAGCGCCGCCTGCTGTTCGCGCGCGGCGCCATCCGCCGCTTCCCAAAATTCCTGCGCCTGCTTTGCCGCCGTCTTTGCGCCTTCGAGCTTTTCATAACTTTCCCGAAGCGCCGAGAGTTTCGCAAGCTCCGCTTTTGCCTGTTCGTTTTGCGGCCGCGAAATTTCCAGCTTTGACAGCCTTTCCTGTGCGGCGTCCCGCGCCGCCTGGGCCCGTGCAAGTTCCTGCGCCGCCTCTTCGGCCGCCGCTTCACACCGGCAAGCCTTCTCGCGGCAGGCATTTTGCCGCTCGCATGCCGGGATCAGCCGCGCCGCCGCCAAAGCAAGCGCAAGCTTGCGCGCTTCCTCCTCGTAAAGAGGGCGGTTCTTTTCAAAAGTATCCACCACCGCCCGTTTTTCTTTTTGCTCGGAAAACAGCCGGTCAGCCTGTACCGCTCTTTCAAGCGCCTCCCGCCGCAGAGAGAGCTCCTTCGCAAGCGCTTCACGCGCCGATCGCATCTCTCCAAGCGCGCGCTCCACACCGGCAAGCCGGACGGCGAGCTCCTCCGTGTCCGCGCAGCCAAATCCCTCCAGAGCGGCCTTCATCGAGAGCTGTTCCGCGTCGATCTTCTGACGCATCAGATTCGCCTTTGCGCAGAGCCGTTCCGCAATCTGCTGCCAGCGTTCGGCATGGAACAGGCTCACGAGCACCGCTTCCTTTTCATCCGACCGTGCGACCAACAGTTTTTCAAACTGGCCCTGCGGCAGGATCATAACCTGGCAGAACTGCTCATAGGAAAGGCCGATCAATTCCTGCGCTTTGCCCTCCACATCCCGCAGGCGCGGATTTTCAAAAAACGGCGCGAAGTTCCCCTCTCCGTCGAGGAACCAGGCCTGCTGTTCCGGCAGGTATTCGAGCGCGCCGGAACGTTTTTTGCGCACCTTCAGCGACCGCGCAAACCGGTATCGCCGGCCGCGCAGATCGAAAATATATTCCACCCTTGTGACCGCGCTGTCCGGCGCGGTCAGGCACCGCATCGCCGCGAGGTCGCCGCGCGCGCCTCCGCTGCTGCGGCCGTAGAGCGCGTAGGTCATCGCATCCAGGATAACCGTCTTTCCAGCGCCGGTCTCCCCGTGGATGAGCACCAGCCCCCCGGGCATAAACCGCCCAAAATCGACCTGCTGCTTTTCCACATACGGTCCAAACGCCTCAAAGGTGATCGAAACCGGGATCACTGCGCCACCTCCCCTTCGGTTTCCCGCGCCGCCTCATCGAACCACGCGAGTTGTTCCTCGTCCGGGGCCTCGCCAGCCACCTCGGTGCAGAACCGGGTCACCAGCTCGCGCGGACCCATATGCGAAAGTTCCTCCACCGTAAGGCTTCCGGCATTCTCCTCCATCTGTGCCGCCCTGCCGGTCAAGAGCAGCAGATTTGGATAAATTTCCCGAAACAGTTCCAGTTTTTCGAGTCCCGCGTAACAGTCGGTCAACTCGATTTTAAGATAGTCTTCCCGCCTTTCGTCCAGCTGCGCCGCCTCGTATACCCGGTCGAACTCTCCCGACAGCACCCGCAGCATCCGCCGGGGCGCGACCGGGATTTCCCGCACCGAACCGTCGTCCGTGTCGAAGATGGTGAAGGACTTTTCCTGCCCCGCCTCCGAAAAGGAATAGGCAAGCGGAGAACCGCTGTAACGGGCCGCGCCGAACTGCTGCGCGCGGTGCAGGTGTCCCAGCGCGACATAATCAAACCCTTCAAAAACCGACGGGTCGACCTGGCTCGCACCGCCGACCGCGGCGGCGCGGTCGCTCTCCGACACCTCAGCCCCGCAAGCAAAGCAGTGCGCGGCCAGAATGTTGCACCGGTCCGGCAAAAAACGGTCCCGCATCCGCTTCGTCACGGCGGCCATCGCGTCCGAATAGCCGCGGATCTGTTCCTGTGGATAGAGATACCGCGCCTCTTCGGTATTAAAGTACGGCAGCAGAAAAAACGCCGCGCTGCCGATGACAACCGGCTCCACCGGATCGGTCAATCTGCCCGAGACATAGAGTCCGGCCTCCCGCAGAAGTACCGAACAGGATGCGAGCCGCGCCGCGCCGTCATGGTTGCCGGCGATCACCAGAACCGGCACGCGGCAGTCCCGGCAGAGCGCGACCATCGCGTCGTTGTAAAGTCCGATCGTCTCCGGCCGTGCAACCGCATGGTCAAACAGGTCGCCAGCGGCAACGACCGCGTCTATTTTTTCCGCCCGCACCGTTTCGATGAGCCGGGCAACCATCTCCCGCTGGTCTTCAAGCAGCGGCACGCCATGTAATGCGATGCCCAGATGCCAGTCGGAGGTATGCAGGATGCGCATGCGAAAATCTCCTCTTTTTTCAGATTCTGTTTGCTTTTCGTTCATTATAGCGGAAAACGGGCCGGGATACAAATATCCCGGCCCGTTTTAAATTCAACCCTGCTTATACTGCATGAGCTTCTCATTGAGCTGGCCGCGCAGTTCCCGGTAATAGAGATAAAACCCGGTGAACGCCGCCGCATAAAACACCGCAAAGATCCCAGTGAAAACGACGGCGCTTTGGAATGTGGCCGCCGAAACCCAGCCAAAGCCAAAAGCCATAGCTGCCATGATCACATAGTTACAGAGGATATGCAGCACAAAATCCCGTCTGGAAAACGGCTTATTCTCCGGAAAAAAGCCCAGATGCGTGATGGTCAGCAGCACCGCCGCGAGAAAGATCTGCCAGAGCAGCACGGTCGGCAGGCTGCCGGCACGCCCCCAGATGAGATCCCAGAACATCATGATAAACACCCCCGCCGCAAAATACATAAGCATCAGCGGTTTAAAAGCGATCGCCCAGTTTATCAGTTTACTCACAAAAAAACCTCCCTTAAAGTCCCAGCTTCTCCTTGAGCATGGGCACGTATTGGCGTGAAACCATCAGGCGTTCCCCGTTTTCCAAAACGACCTCGATCTTGCCGCCCAGCATCGGGTTGAGCATCCGGATGCGGGACAGATTTACAATGACCGACTTGGATGCGCGGAAGAAATCCCCATGGCACAGCTTACCCTCCAGCTCGTAGAGGCGCAGCGGCGTCTCGCACACCCGGTCGGCGGTGTAAAGAAAGGTGCGTTTGTCAACGCTTTCAAAGTAATAGATCTCGTCCGGTTCAAAGACGAAGGTACGCCCTTCCGAAATACCCGAAAGCTTGTGATCCAGCGCCCGCAGCGCCGCGACAATCCGCAAAAGCCCTTCGTCCATTTCCCTGCAGGTGATTTTCACCTCAGGTTCCGCGCAGGCCACATCCTGCTCTATGGTGATCTTCATAAATCCCCTCCTCCCAGCAGGTGTTATCATCATCAAACAGATCTGTTCTGTCTTTAGGATACGGGTTCTTTCCCGCCCGGTCAACCTTTCCACCACCATCCTGCCCAAAACCGCCTCCAAGATGCAAAAACACCCCGGATGCAAAAGCATCCGGGGTGTTTGCCGCTTTCGGTTCAGATTCCATCAATCACGCCGATGAGGCTGCGCATCGCGTCGATCGTGCGCTGGATAAGATCGTCGAGCTCCCATCCAAGCAACTCGGCGCCTTTTTCAATCACGTCGCGGGAACAGCCCGCCGCAAACTTTTTGTCCTTGAATTTCTTCTTGACCGATTTGAGTTCGAGGTCGCTCACGCTTTTCGACGGACGCATGATCGCAACCGCGCCGATCAGCCCGGTGAGCTCGTCGGTCGCGTAAAGGACCTTCTCCATGATATGCTCCGGCTTCAGGTCCACCGTAATTCCCCAGCCGTGGCTTGCGCAGGCACGGATGAGCTTCTCGTCAAGGCCCGCCTCCCGCATCAGCTCCTGGCCCTTGATACAGTGCTCCTGGGGAAACTGCTCGAAGTCGAGGTCGTGCAGAAGCCCCGCGACCGTCCAGAAAATCAGGTTGTCCGGATCATATTCCTTTGCAAAATAGGCCATCACGCCCGAAACGATCGCCGCGTGGCGCAGGTGGAACGGTTCCTGATTATACTGTTCCAGCAGTTCCTGGGCCTGTGCAATGCTTGGCAGATAAGACATTTTGGAGTCCCTTCCCTTCTTGAAATTTATTCTGGAAAGTATCATAGCACAAACCCCGCCCGAAGAAAAGGCCCGCCGCGGAAAAAGGAAACAGCACCGTCCATATGGACGGTGCTGTTTCCTTTTTATCAAATGGGATTGGGAAAGGGAATCCTATGCCGCTGCAGCGGCGTCTTTTTTGCTCAGTACGGTGGTTTTGAGGAATATGGCGAGGAAAATTGCCGCGATCACCGCACCGATGCCATAGGCCAGCCCAAGCTGTCCGGCCCGCATCAGCCCGAGGCATTCGGGGGCTGCGAGAAAATAGGTGGCGCTGACCGCCGACATAAAGGTCGCCGGGATGGCCGCCATCCAGTAGGCCTTCTTCTGCTGCCACAGATAGACCGCCGCCGCCCACAGGGCGATCATGGCCAGGGTCTGGTTCGACCAGGAGAAGTACCTCCAGACAATTGCGTAATCGACGAAGCCGCCTACGATCGCGCCGAACGCGAGCACCGGGATAGTAAGTGCGAGACGCTGCTTGATCGGATGCTGGTCGATCTTAAACCAGTCCGCGACGGTGAGCCGCGCGGAACGGAATGCCGTATCACCCGAAGAGATCGGGCAGGCGATGACGCCGATCATGGCAAGCACGCCGCCGACCGGGCCAAGGATCGACATACAGGTGTTGTAGACCACGCCGTTCGGGCCAATATTCGGGTCATTGAGCATTGCGGACAGCCCGCCGGTGGAATTGTAGACGCAGACGCCGGCCGCTGCCCACACCATGGCGATGACGCCTTCCGCAACCATCGCGCCGTAGAAAATCTTGCGACCGCCCTTCTCGGATTTGAGGCAGCGCGCCATCAGCGGGGACTGGGTCGCATGGAAGCCGGAAATTGCGCCGCAGGCCACCGTGATGAACATGAACGGCCAGATCGGCATATCGGACGGATGCAGATTTGCAAAATTGTCCCACAGTTCCGGCATATGGATGGTGAGCGCGGTTTCGCCAAATCCGCCGAAGCCGGTGATATTATAGATCACAAGCCCCATTCCGACGCCGACTGCCATAATGATGAGGCAGGCGCCAAAAAACGGGTAAATCTTGCCGATGAGCTTGTCGATCGGCAAGAGGGTCGCCAGGAAGTAATAGATCAGCACGACGACAAGCCAGAAATTTTTGTCGAGCGATTCCGGCGTGAGCATTGCGAGCAGAGCCGACGGACCGACCGCAAAAACCGTTCCGACCATGAGCAGCAGGAAGGTAGAGAACACGCGCATGACCTGTTTCATACCGCCGCCAAGGTAGGTGCCGACGATCTCCGAAATGCTCCCGCCGCGGTTGCGCATCGAAAGCATGCCGGTCATGTAGTCATGCACGGCGCCCGCGAAGATGGTTCCGAACACGATCCAGAGGTAAACGACCGGGCCCCACAGGGCGCCCATCAAAGCGCCGGTGATCGGGCCGAGCCCCGCGATATTGAGCAGCTGGATGAGGAAAATACGCTTGTTGCCCATCGGGACGTAGTCGACGCCATCCGCCAGAGAAACTGCAGGCGTCTCGCGGTCATCCGGACCGAACACTTTTTCCACGACCTTGCCATAGGTCATAAATCCCACGATCAGCAATACGATACAAAGGACAAAGGTAATCATTCTAACGCCTCCTCTTCTTTCTCAAAAGGGCCGCCTCCCGGCCCTTTTTTACACTCTCATTCTATAAAAAACAAAGGCGTTTCGCATCGCTTTTCGGTTAAACTGTTTATATTTTCCGGCGAACGGTTGAAAATGATGGTTCAAATGCACCATTCACCCCTCAAAAATCTCCTTGAGGGATTTTACGTTCTTGCGGCTGACCGGAAGGTTCTCATTTTCATAGCCGCGCAGCTTGACGCAAAGCATGCCATTGAACCACGGATAGATCTCGGTGACGTATTCCAAATTGATAAGATAGCTCTTATGGCTGCGGAAAAAGCCCGCCGGGACGAGCTTTTTTTCAAAGTAGCCGAGCGGCTGGGCGCTGGTGTAGTCGCCGTCTTTCGTATGCAGCACGCACGAGCGGGTGTCGGTCTCGATGTAGGCGATCGAAGGAATGTCCACCAGTACCATCCGTTTTTCGCAGAGGATTGAAAGCTTGCCGAGCGCCGCCTCGCCTTTGGGCGGCTCCGGCGCGCAGGACGGCGCGAGCCGCCCCTGAATTTTGGCAAGCGCCTGTGCGACTCTTTTGGGATCGAATGGCTTTACGATATAATCCGCCGCGTCGATCTCGAATGCTTTGACGGCATATGCATCATAAGCGGTCGCAAAGACGATCTGCGCGTGCGGCTGCAGTTTTTTGAGCATGAGCGAAAGGGTGGTGCCTTCCATATCTCCCAGGTGCACGTCGACAAACAGCGCATCGTATCTCTTTTTTCCGGAAACGAGCTCCACTGCCCCGGCTCCGCTGTCCGCCTCATCAATTTCGGCGTCCGGCAGCGTCTGCAGGATCAAATGCTTCAGCTCGCTGCGGCTTGGGCGTTCATCATCAATGATCGCAATTCTCATGCATCTTCCCCTCTCTTTTTCACGCGCGGAATGCGAATTCCAATCTCAGTGCCTTCCTGCGCGGTGGAAATCATCAGCCCGTAATCCTCCCCGTAGATGCTTTTGAGCCGTTTATGCACATTGGAAAGCCCCACTGAACCCGAACCCATATCTCCCCGATACAGCCGGTCCACCACCTCCTGCGGGATGCCTTTGCCGTTGTCCTGCACGGTGATGAGTATTTCATTCTTTTTCTGCGCCGCCCTGATCCGGACAACTCCGACCCCCGCGCCGCGCATCGCGCCGTGCTTGACAGCGTTCTCCACAATCGGCTGGAGGATGAAGCTTGGCACCGTGCAACTGAGCCCCTCCGGGATCTCCTCCTCCACCTGCAGCTTCTCCTCAAACCGCGCTTTTTCCAGTTCGAGGTAGGCGTTTACATGTTCCAGTTCCTTTTTGAGCGGGATCATATAATGGCCGGTCTGCAGGGTATTGCGGAAATAATTGCTCAGTACGATCAGCAGCTCCCGCGCGCGTTCCGGCTTTTCCCGGCAGAAAGCGGTGATCGTGTTGAGCGCGTTGAACAGAAAATGCGGATTGATCTGGCTTTGCAGCGCGGCAAACTCCGCCTTCTGCAAAAGTTTTTTCTGGTTTTCGACCTCGGAAAGTTCCAGCTGGGTGGAAAAGATCCGTGCCAGCCCGCTTGCAAATTCCTGCTCGACTTCCCGCGTGAGCTTAAATTTACGGATGAAAAGCACCAGCACCCCGATAACCAACCCACCGCGCGTGAGCGGCGCGCAGACCGCCGTCTGGAGCTTCAGCCGTTCATAAAGCAGGTCGCTTTCCTCCGCTTCCTCCGCAATCCGCACCTGTCCGCTTTCAATCGTTTTGCGCACCACCTGCGGCAGCGGGCAGCCGCCGTCCGGTTCCCGCAGCTTCACCCCCGAACGGGCCAGAATAGCGCTTCGGTCGGTGATGAGTACGCCCGCCGCGCCGGATTCCCTGCGGATGATCTCGGCGGCGGAGTGCAGGCTCGCCTTGTCGTAAAGGCCGTGGCGCAGGTACGGCAGGCACCGGTCCGCAATGTTCAGCACCAGGCGGATACGGTTGGCGGCCTCCCGATCCTGCTCGATAAAGACTGAATCGAAGATCCCCACAAAGATCATCACGCCGATGGAATTGAAGAGGATCATCGGCATTGAGATGATCGCCACCAGCCGCCAGGCCTCCTCCAACGGCCGCGCGATCAGCAGAATGATAAGCATTTGGATGATCTCCGCCGCCAGCGTGACCGCCCCCGCGAAGGCGGCGCTGTTATTGGCGCGTTTCATGTACTGGTAGCAAACCCCGCCGATCAATCCTTCCACAATGGTCGAGACAGCACAAGCTACCGCTGTGAAACCGCCGATATCGATGAGATAGCGGTGCAGTCCGGCGATCACGCCGGCGCCGATGCCCACAACCGGCCCTCCAAGCAGCCCGCCCGCGATCACGCCGATGACCCGGGTGTTTGCGATGGCGTCGTTGACCCGGATGCCGGTATAGGTGGAAAGGATTCCGATCAGGCCAAAAAAGACCGCCATGGCGCATTGCGCCAGCAGTCTTTCCCGGTCATTCGTAATAAACTCCTTGACAAGTGGAATTTTTGTCAACAGGTAGGCGATCAGCACCAGCAGGCTGATATTGAGGATGATGTTCTTGAAAATCTCAACGACCATAGCCCCACCCCAGTCCGCGCCCACGGCGCTTAGCCTTGGTAACCGTACTTTTCAGCAATCATAAGATAATTGGGGACACTGACGCCGTACTGCCGCGCCAGGCGCACCACCTGAAAAAGCAGCCCGTCTATTTCGCTTTCCCCGCCGCGTTTCAAATCCTTATACATTGAGGCGGAGCTGTCAGGCGTGGATTCGTCCACCTGCATCAGGTTGTCATCGACAATCTGATCCGCCAATGTGAGTCCCATTGCGCGGCCGACCGCAATGGCTTCCTTGGTCAGCGCGACATAGAGATCGCGCTCCCTGCCCGGCTTCTGCAGCGGCTCAGTAAGGATATCATAATACGCTTCCACCGCCGCGTAGGGCGATACCATACAGTATTTTGCAAAGGCCGCGCTGCGAATATCCTCCGATACGACCGGATCTATACGCGCTTCGCGCAGATCGTCTGCGATCGCAGCCAGCTGCGCCGCATGGGCACTGCCCTCCCGTTCGCCGTAAACCACTCGGAAGGTGTCGCCGGTCTGGGTCACCTCGCCCGGCGCGTTGATATAGGAACCGATATAAATGCAGCCGTCAAGAATGGTGTATTCCGGGAAACGCTCCTGCAGCGCGCCGCCCGTGCCCACAATGTTGAGCATCGGCACGATGATACTATCCGGTTTGGCTGCCTTGCTCATCAGCGGAAGGACCCCTTCGAGCGCGTATCCTTTGACGCACAGAAAGATCACATCGGCTTTCCCGGTATAGTCCTCAGCCGTACAGGCCTGCACCGGATCGATCTTCACTTCGCCCATCCGGGTTCCGTGCAGCAGAAACCCATGTTCCTTCATAGCTGCCAGATGCGCGCCGCGCGCAATAAAGGTCACGTCCTTGCCCGCCGCTACCAGATAGCCGCCGATGCAGCCGCCGGTCGCACCGGAACCGATGATCAGATAGTTCATGCCGTAGCCCTCCTTATGGTTTTTTCTTTCATTATACGATAGACAATCATCGAAAAGCAAGGTATAATAACCGCGAAGCGGTTATTATACCTTTTTATGCGCGGGACGATCCGCGCCTTTGGCGCTCCCGTCCCAATGCGCCATTATGCCGCCGCGCTTCGCAATGGCGGCACAATTCCCGCGAAGCGGTTATCATACCTTCCCATGCGCGGGACGATCCGCGCCTTTGGCGCTCCCGTCCCAATGCGCCATTATGCCAAACTATGGTCCGGGCGCCCTATCCGCAGTGCGCAATGATACCATCTTATGATTTTGTGGAGGCAAACAGAATGAAGCTGACAATTCTGAGTGAAAACACCATCCTCTGCGGAGATCCCTATCGCGGCGAAGCCGGACTTTCCATCCTGTTGGAGTCGGAAGGCAAAACCATCCTTTTCGACACAGGATTTTCCGGCCTGCTGCTGGAAAATGCCCGGAAGATGGGTCTCGATCCCACCAAAGCCGACCTCATTGCCCTCTCCCATGGTCACAACGACCACACCGCCGGACTGATCCCGCTGGCGGAACTCTTTCGCACGCAGGGCCGCAGGGTTCCGGTGCTGATGCATCCGGAGGCGCTTGAACCACGTGTCATTGACGGCGACGAATGCGGCTTTGCAATGAACCGGGAAGCTTTCCAGGCAGCGTTTGCGCCGCAATTTTCCCGCGGGCCAGTCGCATTGACCGAACGGCTCACCTGGCTTGGAGAGATCCCGCGCCGCCATGCCTTTGAAGCGCGAAGCTGCGGGATGCAAAACGGCGCGCCGGACTTTTTGCCGGATGACACCGCGCTCGTCTACCGCCGCGACGATGGGATCGTCATCATCACCGGCTGCTCGCACAGCGGCATCTGCAACATCATCGACTATGCGGCTGAATACACCGGTGAAAACCGGATTCTGGATATCGTGGGCGGATTTCACCTGCCGCATCCGCCGCGTGATCAGCTCGATGGGGTCTGCGCTTTCCTGCGGGAAAAGCGCCCCGCCGCCATCCATCCCTGCCACTGCACCGGGCTTGCCGCCAAAATCGCGCTTGCCGCGGCTGCACCGCTCGGGGAGACCGCCGTTGGAAGCGTGCTTCTATACTGAAAGGCAAAAGACCGCCGCCGGAAAACCGGCAGCGGTCTTTTCAGCTTTCTTTTCCCGCGCACACCGCCGATTCCCCATTCCATTTGGCGAGGAACGCGGCCGCGTCGGCCATGCCGTCCTTATAGACTGCCATCAGCCGGTTCATATCTTTCTCAAACCGCCCGATCTTCATCGGCGCGGCGGGCGCGATCACCGTCGCGACGCCGTCCCGCTCAAGCTGCCGGATGAGGTTGAGCGTTTCGTTATAGATTTCGTGCCGGCGGTCGAGCGCCTCTACCATGCCGGGGTATTTGCGGAAGATATGCTGGTAGAGCGCGCGGTACTTTTCCGGCGGCTTTTGATAGCCGCGGTCACGTGTGAGCACCACGATCAGCCGGTCGCAGCCGTCCGCGAGCGCCCTGCGCACCGGGATCGGGTCAGATGTACCGCCATCGAGATATTTTCCACCGCGAAACTCCACGATTGGGGAAAACACCGGGATAGCGGAAGAAGCGCGCAGCACGGTGCTGTCACCCGGTTGGATCGCTTCCTTGGAAAAATAAAACGGCTTTCCGGTGACCGCATCGGTCACGCCCGCCACGAATTCGCAGGGATTTTTGTGAAACGCTTCATAATCGAACAGGTCGAGCCGGTGCGGGATTTCATCAAAAATAAAATCCATTCCGAACATCGATCCTGTTTTGAGAAAGCTCTTCACACTGACATACCGTTCGTCCATCAGATAATTCTGGTCGATGCGCAGGCTGCGTCCACGCTGACCCGAAACGTAAGAAACGCCGTTGCATGCGCCCGCCGAAACGCCGATGACATAATCCGTCTTGAAATCACGGTCCATAAAGCAGTCGAGCACGCCGATGGTGTAGAGCCCGCGCATACCGCCGCCTTCGAGGACCAGTCCCGTTTTCATCTGCAATGTCCCCCTGTTAAAGTTAGATTCCACGTGTTGTATTATACCGCTTTCCTTCGTCCGTGTAAATGCGTCAAACTTTTTTGAAAATCTGTGAAAGGTTTTCCCACGCCGCGGTGTCCAATAGATAACAAGGGAGGGGTCCGCATGTTCCTGCTCACAATTGAAACGCCGCAAAAGCCGGATATGGAACGGCTGATGACCGAATATGGCGACCAGCTGCTGCGTCTCTCGTTTCTCTATCTGCATGACCTGCATCTTGCGGAGGACGCGGTGCAGGACACTTTCCTGAAAGTCCACAAAAGCTGGAGCGGATTTTCGGGCCGGAGCAGCGAACGCACCTGGATCATGCGCATCGCGATCAACACCTGCAAAAACTATCTGCGCGGCGCCTGGATGCGCCGGGTGGATGTGAAGGAAGCGCTTGCAGAGATCCCTTCCCCGGAAAATGTCGAAACCGAAACCGACGACACGCTCATCCGCGAAATCATGAAGCTGCCGCCCAAATACCGGGAAGCCGTATTGCTCTACTACTATCAGCAGTTCAAAACGGCCGAGATCGCCGAAATCCTGCATCTGCCGGAGGCGACCGTCTCCACCCGGCTTTCCCGCGCGCGGCAGAAACTGCGCGACGCGCTGAAAGGATGGTATTACGATGAATGAGAAACGCATCCGGGATGTGATCGATTCCCGCCTTTCAGAAATAAAGCTTTCCCCACGCCTGCAAAACGCGATCCTGCGCGGTGCGCGCCCTCCCGCGCGGCTGCGTCCGGCGGCGGTTCTGCTCGCCGCCTGCCTGGCGGTACTGCTTTCGGTCGGGACGCTCGCCGCCGTGGTGCCGGGCTTCCGCGACCTGTTCGATGTGGTTGGCCAGGATGTCGCCCGCCTGCTCACACCGGTTGAACGCGCCTGCGAAAGCAACGGTATCCGCCTTGAGCTGGTCGCCGCCATCAACGACGGCCAGGACGCTTGCGTCTATATCACCTTGCAGGATCTGACCGGCAGGGGGCGTACCAAGGACATCGCGCGGCTCTTCCCGAAAAAGGATGCGAAAGGCAGCGTCTGGTCGCTTGACAGCCCGCTCTCAACAGCCTTCCGCGGCGATAACGAACTGATTTTCTACGACGAAACAACCCAGACCGCCACCTTCTGTGTCCAATCCAAACGGAATATCAGCAGGGAAAACCGTGCGCGTATCAACGGCAAAACCACCTTCTCACTCGGCGGTTTTCTGCGCGGCGAAACGCGGCGGGACTCGGTTGACACCGGTCTTTCCGCATCGGATATCCCCCAATCACCCGTTCGAAATGAGACCGGCAGTGAACCGGCCCTCGCTTTCGACGCCTGCCCCAAATCCCTCTCCAGCATCGACTGGCTGCGCATCACAAACATCGGTTTTATCGAAAACGACCTGCGCATTCTGACCGAACCCACAAGGCAGTTGGGATATTATAACCGCGTCTCCTTCGACCTGCGCGATGAGAAAGGAACTCCGCTCAACGACGGCAGCACCACCACCGGCTCCTATCCGGCCCTGACCCGCGCTTACTACCCCCAAGAGGACGAAAGCAGCCTGTTTCCAAATGGGGCGCGGGACTACGAGGAACATTCGCTGGGACTTGCAGAAGCGCCGCCGCCGGACGCGCGCCTCTTTGCAAATTGCACCGAATACGAGGAGCTCGTTGAAGGCGAATGGGCGGTGACCTTCCGCTTTTCAGAAAGCACGCCGGCAAAAACCGCTCAAACCCCGTTCACTGTGGATGGCTGGACGGTGGAAAGCGCCACTGTCACCCCGCTGATGATCGAATTGCATGGACATACCGATCTGACCGCTGATACGGCCGCTTTCCCGGAGGTGCGTTTCCTGCGCGCGGGAAAAAGCCCCGCCGGGACCAGCCGGCGCTCCAGTCACCTGGACGATGAGGGGAATTTCCGCATTCAGTGCCCATTTGACGTACCGACCGATCTTTCGGACCTCACCGCCATCCGGATCGGGAACATGGAAATTCCCGTGCGGTAAATAAAAGATCCCCGCCCGCGCAGATGCGCGAGCGGGGATCTTTTTTATCTTTCAGAGAGGCCGAGCAGCTCATCGGAGGACACGCCCAGCACTTTGGCCAGCGCTGCAAGTTCCACGTCGCTCACCGGCCGCAGCTGTCCCTCCAATTTCGAAAGGCTGGAAGCGCCGATATCCACACCCTGCACCTGCAACCGTGCAAGCAGCTCTTTTTGCAGGATTCCCTTCTCCAGGCGGATCGCACGCACCCGCACGCCGATGAGATTCTTGTCTCCAATGGGAGAAATGCGGTTTCTCAATTCGATCCCTCCGTTTTCGCCTGCGCGGCAAGTTTGCCAAGCGCGTCGCCCGTCACGCGGTAAACGGTCCAGTCGTCCATTGGGACAGCACCGAGGCTTTTGTAAAAGCCGATCGACGGGGTGTTCCAGTTAAGGCACCACCACTCGAGCCGTCCGCAGCCGCGCTCCCCGCACAGCCGCGCAAGAAATGCAAGCAGCGCCTTGCCCGCGCCGCAGCCGCGCGCCTCGGGCTTGACATAGAGATCTTCAAGATAGATTCCCGCCCGGCCCAGGAAGGTGGAAAAATTGTGAAAAAAGAGCGCCATCCCAATCGTTTCCCCGGCTTTTTCCGCAAAAATCACTTCTGCCTTTTTCTTTTCAAAAAGCCAAAACCGCAGGAGTTCCTCGGTGGCCTCCACTTCATCAAGCATCTTTTCGTATGCCGCAAGTTCCCGGATGAACTGCAAAATCACCGGCACGTCCGCGGGACCGGCAAAGCGGATCCGCACGCCTTCGGCCGCTGTTTCATAATATTCGTACATACTGGCCTCCCTTTCTGCACATGATTGACTAGATCATTATAATCCATTTTTCTGCAATTGCAAATTGCCTTTGGCGCGCGGGTATGATATGCTGAAAGCAGTGCTGAAAGGAGTGTCAAAATGAAACTGATTTCGTGGAATGTAAACGGCCTGCGGGCCTGTCTCAATAAAGGCTTTCTGGATTTTTTCAGAGAGGCGGACGCGGACATTTTCTGTCTGCAAGAAACCAAAATGCAGCAGGGGCAGGCGGAAATTCCGCTCGAAGGCTACTGTGAATACTGGAACAGTGCCATAAAAAAAGGGTATTCCGGAACGGCTGTCTTTTCAAAAACCGAACCGCTTTCGGTCGCCTATGGGCTGGGGATTGATGAACACGACCAGGAAGGCCGGGTCATCACCTGCGAATACGAAGATTTCTACCTCGTGAACGTCTACACGCCGAACGCACAGAAGGAGCTCGCCCGGATCGATTACCGGATGCGGTGGGAGGACGATTTTCGCGCCTACCTGATGGGACTCGATGTGAAAAAACCGGTCATCGCCTGCGGGGACATGAATGTCGCCCACAACGAAATCGATCTCAAAAATCCCAAATCCAACCGCGGCAGCGCGGGCTTTTCCGACCAGGAGCGGCAGAAAATGACCGAGCTGCTCGGCGCGGGTTTCCTGGACAGCTTCCGGATGCTCTATCCGGACAAAACGGGGGCGTATACCTGGTGGTCCTATATGTTTAACGCCCGCAAGAATAACGCAGGATGGCGGATCGACTATTTTCTCGTTTCCGAACGCCTGCGGGACAGGGTGCGGGACAGCGTGATCCAGCCGGAGGTGATGGGCAGCGACCACTGCCCGGTCGGGCTCCTGCTCGATTAGCTGACCGCCATTTTCCCCAAAAACACGACGCGCCCCACCCCGCTATGGGGGTGGGGCGCGCTTTTTGCAGTCGGAATCCGCCGCGCTCAGCTCTGTTTAAATTCTGTCCAGATGTCGTTATAGATCTGCGCCGCATCGCCCACATCCTGGATGAACTCCGCGCTGTCCGCCGCGCCGTCCGGGATGGTCAGCGCCTGATTTTGCAGATGTTCGGCGGCCGCTTTGTTGCAGGAGATATAGAAGATCTGATCGGTGATATGCGCCGAACGCTTGCCGTCCAGGATGAAGTCGAGAAACTGGAAAGCATTGTCCGCATGCGGGGCTTTCTCGGGCACAAAGATGTTGTCGATGCCAAATCCGAGTCCTTCCTCCGGATAAACCACCTTGAAGTCGGGCTTCTCATTGAGCACGGTGATGACCTGCGAGGTGAACATATAACCCACGGCCGTTTCGCCGCCGATCATCAGGTTATACGGCGTCGAGTAATCGAGTGCGCGGATATTCGGCTTGAGGGTCAGCAGCTTCGCCTTGGCTTCTTCGAGCACAGCCGGGTCGGTTTCGTTAAAGGATTTGCCCATGGTTTTAAGCGTGATACCAATGACGTTGCGCGCGTCGTCCATCACGACGACCGAATCCGCGAATGCTGGATTCCACAGATCCTCATAGCCCTTGATCTGCACATCCCCAACCATATCGGGGTTATAGATGATGAGCGGGATACCCGCCGCGTACGGGACGGTGTATTCGTTTTCGGGATCGTAGAACTTACTCTGGAACTGCGGGTCGATGTTCCCAAAGTTCGGGATCTTCTCCTTGTCAAGCTTTTTGATAAGGCCCTCCTGCCGCGCGATGTCGATGATGTAGTCGCTTGCGAGCACGATATCGTATTCGCCACCCGCCTGCAGCTTCATGAGCATCTCTTCGTTCGATTCAAAGGTGTTGTAATTGATTGCGATGCCGGTCTGCTCAGTGAATTCCTCACAGATATCCGCCGGGAAGTAGTCCGCCCAGGTGTAGATATTGAGCGTGTCGTCCTTCTTGGCCGAACCGCCGCAGCCGCTGAGCAGCAGAAGCGCCGCGGCCATGATCAGTACAAGGGTCCGTTTCATCATTTTCATTTTTTCCACTTCTTTCATCAGGTATTTCTAAAACTGCGTGATAAATGCCGCGCACGACGCGCCGTAATCAGCCGGAACGCCGCCACAATCAGGAACACCGCCCCGAGCATCACCGTGCAAAGGGCGTTGATTTCGGGCGTGACGCCCATCTTGAGCATTGAATACACCTGTAACGGCAGAGTACTCGTCTCAGCGCCGGTTGCAAAAAAGCTGATAACCACATCATCCATGCTCATTGCGAAGGCCAGCAGAGTGCCGGAAAGCACCGACGGCAGAATGAGCGGCAGCGTGATGTCGAAAAAGGTGCGCCGCCCGTTGGCGCCAAGGTCACGCGCCGCCTCGGCGAGCGCCGGGTCGAGCGAGAGAAGGCGCGCCTTTACATTGATGAAGATATACGGAACGCAGAAGGTCGTATGCGCGATGACCAGCGTCAGCATCCCGAACGAAAGCCCCATGAGCGAAAAAAAGGCCAGATACGCCATGCCGAGGATAATTTCCGGAATCATGATCGGGATCATCGACAGGTTTTCAAGCGGTCCGCGCCCGCGAAAGTATTTCCCCGCGAGCCCCACCGCGCCGAGCGTCCCCAGCAGCGCTGCCAGCAGGCTGCTCGTCAGCGCAAGCTCGAGGCTCGTCCAGAAGGCCGAAATGATCTGCGCATTGTGGAAGAGCTTTTCGTACCACGCAAAAGTGAACCCCGCCCAGTGGAACAGCTTGGTGTCGTTGAAGGAGTAGATCACCACCACAAGGATGGGCAGGTACATGAGCAGCAGCACCAGCGCAATGTAAATTTCCGAGAAGACCGAACGCTTCTTCATACGATCCCCTCCAGGCTGCTCTCCCCCGACGCCTTGCGGTAACCGGCGATGACAGCCATCGCCATCAGCATCATCACAACCGAAAGTGCCGCGCCCATCGGCCAGTTGCGGGCGGTAAGCAGCTCGTTTTTGATGAGGTTGCCGAGCAGCATCGTTTTGGCCCCGCCCAAAAGATCGGAAACGAAGAACAACCCCACCGACGGCACAAACACCAGCACGCACCCAGCCATGATCCCCGCGCGGGTCAGCGGGACGGTGACCGTCCAGAAGGCCTTCCATTTTCCCGCGCCGAGGTCGCGCGACGCCTCGGTGAGCGCCGGGTCGAGCTTGGCGACCGCATGATACACCGACAGGATCATGAACGGGATGAGCGCGTAGACCATACCGACCAGTACCGCGCCGAAATTGTAAAGGAGCTTCAGGGGCGAATCGGTCATCCCCAGAAAGATGAGCAGAGAATTGACGATTCCCTCGCCGCGCAGAAGGATCATCCAGCCGTAGATGCGCACGAGCGAATTGGTCCAGAACGGCACGATCACCAGCAGCAGCACAAAGGCCCGCCGTTTTTCCGGAAGTTTCGCCACACAGTAGGCGAACGGGTAGCCGATCCCAAGGGTGAACAGGGTGGTGAGCAGCGCGAGCCACATGCTTTGGGCATAGACCTTGAGATAGGTCGGGGAAAACATCTTGCGGTAGCTCTCAAGTGAAAACTCCGCCACCACCCCCCAGGTCTCGGCACGTCTCATAAAGCTCATGCAGACAATATAGACGAGTGGAATCGCGACGAACAGCGCCGTCCAGACCGCGAACGGGACGGCGGCCAGCCGGTTTTTTGTTTTCATCCCGCCGCACCCCTTTCGACGATCACAGCGCAGGACGGTTCCCAATGGATTTCGACCTGTTCGCCCACCTCGGCGCAGCTCGCGCCGCCGCCCATGCCGCTCACGGTGAGTTCCTGCCCATCCGGCAAAAGCAGGATCGTGCGCAGCATGCCCCCGGTGTAGGCGTGGGACTTGACCGTTCCAGAGAGGGTGAAGCCATATTCCGGTTTCTTCCCAAAGCGCACCCGTTCGGTGCGCACTGAAAGCGTGACCTGCTCGCCGGGCTTCGCCTGACCGGCGGCTTTGACGACCGCGCCCGCGAAGGACAGAGACAGATTCCCGTCTGAATCCTTTCCGAGCGCCACCGCATTTATGAGATTGCTCTGCCCGATGAATTCCGCCGCGAAGCGGGTCTCGGGGCGCTCGTAAATATCGTCCGGCGTGCCGAGCTGGAGGATCCTGCCCGCGTTCATAATGCCGATGCGGTCGCTCATATTGAGCGCTTCCTCCTGGTCGTGGGTGATGTAGATGAAAGTCATTCCCAGCCGTTTTTGCAGACTTTTGAGTTCGGTCTGCATCTGGCGGCGCAATTGCAGGTCGAGCGCGCCGAGCGGTTCGTCCAGAAGCAGTACAGCCGGGTCGTTCACCACGGCGCGCGCGATCGCCACCCGCTGACGCTGGCCGCCCGAAAGCTGGTTCGGCATGCGGTCTCCAAAACCGGGAAGCTGCACCAGTTCGAGCATCTCCGCAACCCGGCGGGCAATTTCAGCCTTCGCTGCCTTGCGGATTCTGAGCCCGTAACCGATGTTCTGCGCCACATTCATGTGCGGAAAAAGCGCGTAGCTTTGAAAGACCGTATTCACATTGCGGCGGTTCGGCTCCCAGCCGGTCACATCGCTGCCCTGCAGGATCACCCGGCCGCCGTCCGGCGCCTCCAGCCCCGCGATGATGCGCAGAGTGGTTGTTTTCCCGCAGCCGGAAGGACCAAGCAGCGTGAGAAATTCCCCCGCGCATACGTCCAGGCTGATCCCGGCAAGCGCTTCTGTCGCGCCGAAGGTCTTATGGACATTTTGCAGCGAAAGGATTGTATTTTCCATTTGCACAGCCCCTTTTCATTTCCGCCGTTTTATTTTGTTCAAACCGGCGGCTTCCTTTTTCGTTTCGCGGAGAAGATCGGTTCTGCCGGCCGGTTGACGTGTGATAAGCGCAGCGCACCGCCAATGCGGCGAGAAGTGCCTGCGGCGTTTGTACTGCGCTTATTCTACCACAATTTTGCAGGAAGCAAAATGTTTTCCGCCGTTTTCAGATGATTGCACAAATTTTATTTTTCCCCGGAAACTTTCCTCGGCAAAATTCGGCGCAATAAAACGGCCGCGCGAAAGCGCGGCCGTCCTCCCTGCCATTATCTGCGGCGCAGAAGCCTGCCCGCCTGTTTTCCGGTGAGCCGGTCGCGGCGGACGGCAATTTCCCCGCCCACAATCACAAAATCGAAACCTCTGGAAAACTGCTCCGGCTTTTCATAGGTGGCCTTCGCTTCGATATTTTCGAGCGCAAAAACATTGATATCCGCGTCGTACCCTTCCTTCAAAAATCCTTTTTTTCCGACGCGGTAGACGAGGGCGGGCTTTCCGGTCATCTTGTGCACCGCTTCCTCAAGCGAAAGCACCTTCTCGTCCCGGACATACGCGGCCAGCACCTTCGGAAACGCGGCATAAAGCCGCGGATGCGGGAGCCCTCCATCCGGATAGACCGAATCGGAGATGACCGAACTGTAAGGGTACTTTAGAACCGTACGGATGTCCTCCTCCGACGTAATGAAGTCGACCATCGAAATTTTGCATTCCTCATCGGCCAGCAGGTCATAAGCGCAGTCGAACGGGTCCTTGCCCCGCATCTTCGCAATCTCGGTCACCGATTTCCCGGAGAATTGCTGATTTTCCGGTTTTGTCAGGGTGCTCATCCGGATGTTCTCCCAGCCGATGGAAGAAACCAGGTTTTCAAAATACGGCTGCGGCTCCCGAAGGATCGCGGTCAGCTCCCGGCGGCAGTCCGGGTCGCGCAGCCGCCGCACCATCTCGGGCACCCCGCCTTCGAGAAACCGCGGCGGCAGGATCTGGATAAGCTGGGTCGACCCGGCTGTGTACGGATATACGTCGCAGTCGATTGGCAGCCCTTCCCGGCGCGCCGCGTCGAGAATTTCCAGCGCTGTTTTCACACCATGACCCCAGTTGCGCCTGCCGATACATTTAAAGTGGCTCACATGCAGCGGCACCTCCAGCCGTTTGGCTATCCCGATCACCTCGTGCAGCGATTCATGGAAAAGGTCCCCCTCCCCACGGATGTGGGTGACAAGCGGTACGCCGTACTCCCGCATCGGCTGCAAGACCTCGACGAAGCCGTCCGCGTCGTAGCAGTTTTCCGGCGCGTAGACAATCCCGAGCGACACGCCGAGCGCGCCCGCCTCGAGCGCCGCGCACAAATTCTTCCGTGCGGCGGAAAGCTCGCCCTGTGTCAGCTTTCCCGGCTCATAGCCCTTGACAGCGGCGCGCACGGTACCGTTTCCGATGTCCATGCCGACATTGAGCGGCAGCGGCGTTTTTTCCACGAGATCCATATACTCCGCGAAGGTCTCGAAGGTTTTATCCTCCGGCACCTCCCCGATGACCGGTGAGAGAAATCGGAAGATCTCCTCCCGGTGCTTTTGCGGGCATGGCACGGCCGACAGCCCGCAGTTGCCGTTCACAATGGTGGTAAGCCCCTGATGTAGTTCGGCCGCGCCAAAATCCGCCTTGAAAAGTTTTATGTCCGCATGGCGGTGGATATCGATGAAGCCGGGCGTGACATATTTTCCCGCCGCATCGATCGTCCGCCTGGCGGGAGAGGCAATCGCAGGCGCAATTTTGGCGATTTTGCCGTCCGCCACCGCAAGGTCGGATCGATACGCGGACGCGCCGCTTCCGTCCACAAGCGTCCCGTTTTTAATCAACAGGTCAAACATTTTGTATCTGCTCCTTTATTCTGGCATCCCACAATGCCTTCCAACGACCCACATTATATACCCTTCCTCTAAAAAAAGATAGTCATACTTTTCCTCCCGCGTGGAAAAGCGGTTGTAAAATTTACAAATGGACGGTACAATAAGGAAAAAAGAAGATGAAGGAAGACAACCTATGCTGACCTATGAACAAGTCAAAAATAACGATCAGATCCGCATCTATATCCAGAAAGCGGATGAAGCGCTCATCGAGCTTGGCTATACCGAGCACAGCTTCGCACATGTGACCAAGGTTTCCATCACCGCAAAGGAAATCCTCCTGACGCTGGGCTATCCCGCGCGCGACGCGGAGCTTGCGCAGATCGCGGGCTACCTGCACGACATCGGCAATGTGGTCAACCGCACCGATCACGCCCAGTCTGGGGCGGTCATGGCGTTTCGCCTGCTCGACCACATGGGCGCGGACGCGGAGGATATCGCCACCATCATCAGCGCGATCGGCAACCACGATGAAGGCACCGCTGTCCCGGTTACACCGATCGCAGCGGCGCTCATCCTCGCGGACAAGACCGACGTGCGCCGCAACCGGGTGCGCAACCGCGACTTCGCCACCTTTGACATCCACGACCGGGTCAACTATGCGGTCGAAGAGGCGCACACCGAAATCTCGGACGACCGCAAAGTATTTACCCTGCTCATCAAGCTGGATACGCAGATTTCCTCGGTCATGGATTATTTCGAAATTTTTCTTGGCCGGATGCTGCTCTGCCGCAAAGCGGCGGAAAAGCTTGGCATGCAGTTCAAACTCACCGTGAACGGGCAGGTGCTGCTCTGATGACCGGTTCCTTTAACGCGCTCACCCTGGCGCACCGATTCATTGCAGAGCATGTGTCCGAAGGCGCTTTCTGTATCGACGCGACCGCCGGGCGCGGCTATGACACCGCCTATCTTTGCTCACTCGCCGGACCGTCCGGGAAGATCCTTTCATTTGATATCCAGCAGGAAGCGCTCGACAGCACCGCGAAACTGCTTGCCGAACGCGGCCTCTCCGACCGCGCCCGGCTCCTCCTAGACAGCCACAGCAACATGGAAAACTATGCCGAACCGGAAACTGTCGACTGTATCACCTTCAATTTCGGCTGGCTTCCCGCGGGCAATCACAGCATCTTCACCACCCCCGCGACCAGCATCCCCGCTATCGAGGCAGGACTGCGGCTTTTAAAGCCCGGCGGTATTATGAGCCTTTGCATCTATTATGGCCGGGACTGCGGTTTCACCGAACGCGACGCCCTGCTCGAATATCTGCCCACCATCGACAGTAAAATTTATACGGTCATCGTCTCGCAGTTCTGTAACCGTCCCAACAATCCGCCCATCCCCGTTTTCATCTGGAAGGACGCCTGATTTTCACTCTCCCCGCACGGCCGGAAAAAATCATCAAAAAGGCGCGGCCCACGGGCCGCGCCTTTTTACGCAAGCTTTTGCAAACCGCCCCCATGGGGAGCGCGAAACGCCGCCATCAGCCCTGAGCTGACCGCTTCACGGGGAGCGCGGCCGCGGCGCAGGTCTCGAAGGCCGCCGCTTTTGCGCAGCAACCAGCGGCGGCGGGGGTCGCGGGGAACTCCCCGCGTGTCTTCTTTCGTTCCGTTCCTGGACAAGCAAGAAAGGAATCCCGGGCGCGCGAAGAGCGAAAAAGCGCGCGGCACACCGTGCCCAATGTCACTCCCCATACCAGGCGTAACGGCCCATATCAACGTATCCGCCGCCGTCAACGGCAACCCCTTCGGCTTCCAGCAATTCGCGCTGCCTGTCCGGGCCGCCAAACGCAAACGCGGGCGCGAGCCGCCCTTCGCGGTTGACCACCCGATGGCAGGGGACGATCCCCGGCATGGGGTTGCGGTGCAGGGCATAGCCCACCGCACGGGAGGCTTTCGGGTTGCCGCAGAGCAGCGCGATCTGCCCGTAGGAGGCGACCCGGCCCTTCGGAATCCGCTGCACCGCTTCATACACCCGTTCATAAAAGTTCAACCGCCGCACCTCCGCTTCAGATAGACCATGTCGACGCATTGGACGCCGCTGTCATAGACCGGCTCGGGATAGTTGTCCACAAAGAAATTTTTCACCAAATGCGAACGGCAAAAACCGCAGCGCTCATAAAAATCCACGCCGCCCGGAACGCCGTCCGCCGTGCCGACAAAGAGTTCCGTCCCCGCCGGCAGTCGCCCGGTAGCGGCTTCGATCAGCGCGCGGCCGATCCCGCGCCGCCAGAAGTTCTCGTCCACGGCAAGGTTTTTGATCTCCCAGCCCTGTGCTTGCGGCGTGACGACAATTTCCCCCACAGCGCGACCGTCCACTTGGGCGGCAAGCATAAATCCGCGCGAAAGGTAACGGCCCACCATCTCTTCGGACGGGTCGGCAAGCAACAGTAAATCCCGGTAAACCCACCGGTCGGCCTTGACTTCAAAGATCCGCATTGCACTTTCTCCTCACAGCCAGCGCAGTTCCCGGTACCCGATGTGGATGATCCAGACATAGGCAAGCGTCTTGGGAATCATCAGCATCCCGACGGACGGAACCGCCTGCGCAAAAAATACAACCGGCAGATAACAAAGGAATGAAAACGAAACCGCGATCCAGAGCATTCCGAAGCTGCGGTCCCCGCGCCAGCTCGCGGACTGATAAAAAAGCACGACGACCAAAATTCCCATCAGGACAAACGGAAGATTGCGGGCGGCCGCCCACCAAAGAGAAGGCGAATCGCTTGTCCAGCCATTCTGTGGAAAAAGGCAGAGGGCAATACGCGCCAAAGCAAGCATCCACATCAATCTTGTAAGCTTTTTATGCCCGCGCACCCGATACCGCTGCCGCCAGACTTTATAGAGGATCAGGTAGAATACCGTCATGGTGATCGAAGTGACCAGCTTGCCGTATCCGAGCGCGGCGGTATGCATGGCGAGCCCATCGGTCAGCAGCGCATAAGCGCGGGGAAGCAGATGAAACGCATCCCCGCAGCCGAGCACCAGCGCCATGACACCGAACAGGCGCGTCTGACGATCGCCGTAACTGCGCAGCAGCATCACCATCCCCATGGACAGCACCGCAATCAGATAAGCGGCGGCGAAGACCGCTTCAAAGACTCCCTGCGTCAAACTCATCCGTCTTCCCCCGTTTTGTTATTCTTCCGGCCTCACAGCATTTTGTCGGATAAAGTCAGTATAACACATTTTTGCAGGATATGACACCCCTTGCCTTTTTCATTCCCGCAGCAAATAATAGGCGCCATCGTCAAAACCGTCCGCTTCATTGGGGACGACTGATGCGGGCAGACGTAATCCCCAAGCGGACCGGGCAGCCTTCTATGCCTTGTGCAAAAAGCTTTGATATGATAATATGAATAAAATTCATGTAAAGCGCGCGCATGGATTTCAAAGCGCCGCGCGGGCAATTTGATGCGACCGGGAGGATGCCGCTATGAAAAGACCGACCGCATTCCTATTTTGTTTTATTCTTTGCAGTGTTCTGTTTTTGACCGCTTGCCAAAATAAAGCCGCCAGCCTTCCTCGGGCGAGTCAATCCGCCGTGGAGCATTCATCAGCCGCACAGGAAATACCCTCCGGCAGCGCCGAATCTTTTGAAGAAGAAAACCCGCCTGCATCCGCGCCTGAAGACGCCAGTTCATCCGCGCCCGATATAAGCGCGGCGGGGATGGGTAGCTCCATTGCAGATTCTCTTTCGGAGAGCGTGATAACTTCCGCCGGATCGGACAGCAAACTGGATAGTGAACCGGACACGGTGGTAACGGTTCAAAAGCTCAATATGACAGAGACGCAGGAGCTTATTGTAAAGGACGAGGCGCAGATCGAACAGATAATCGCGTTCATTGACTCCATGTTTGAAAGCGGCTATTCCGCTCCTCCCACAACAGGGGGAACGGTTATAACCGTGTCCATAACCCGGGATTGCGCAACGGCGGATTACACCTTCCTGGAGCAGGAGGTGGATGGATACCGCCTGGCCAAAAACTTGCAGCATGCTGATGTGCAAAACACTTGGTATTTTGCCGATCCGGAGGCTTATCCATATTTTTTAAGCCTGTTCCCGCTTTAGGATGCGCCAAAATTCGCTCCGCCGGGAAATACAATCCCAAAAATGCAAAGGGCCTGCGGACAATTCCGCAGGCCCTTGATCATCGGATGATCGTCTTTTCAAAATCCCGGCCGCCGCAGTGCGTCCGCAGCAGCTCCTCGGCGCGCGAAAGCATCCCCGGCAGCTCATCCTCCCCATCGAAGCAGTAAAAGACCATCAAGACCTCTTTTGCCTCTTCGGTGATCATCGCGCACACGCAGTCGCTCGTCGGGTTTCCGAACGGCCCGTCCATATCCATGAGCACCGGCAAAAATGCAATATTGACCTGTTCCTTTCCGATTCCCTGATAATGCGCGTCCTCCCCGGAAGGCGCCCAGCGGATTGCGCCCCGGATCTTATCCACATCATAGGCGCCCATCGAGTAGCCGGAATCGATCGAAAGCAGGTTATTGACTTCCACAACATTGTTGATCCGGTAAAGGCCCTTGCCCTGCAGGACCCGGCGGCACATCGCTTCCGCCGAGTTGCGGTAGCGGTGCGGGTCCTTGCCGAGCGCCTTGTAGCAGGCCCGCGTCGAAGCAATGTGCGGACGATTCTGGATGTCCGGAACTGCAAGCGTCTTCCGCAGACGGCCACAAACTTCATCGGTCTCTTCGAGCAGTTCTGGGCCGGACGGCGCCACCCGCACCTTGCACTGCACGCAGCCCAAAACCGCGGCCGGATGCGCCTTTTTAAGTTCCGGGTCGATTGTGATGGTTACCATTTTCTGTTCCTTCTTTCGTAAAAATGCCCCTCAGGCGATCACCGTATAGGTGAAGTTCTCCCAACAGAGCCGCAGACCTTCGTCGGTTTCGGGCGGCAGCAGCGCCATCGCCACCATATTTTCCACACCGTCATCCGAAATCAGCATCGCATAGTCGCCGTTAATCTGCCGCACCGTGTAATAGACAGGTCCCATATCAAAATTCCTCCCGCAGAAAAGTTTCCGCACCCAGTTTACCACAAAAGAAAAGCCGGGAAAAGCCCTTTGCTTTGCCCGGCCGTATCTTCTCTTTACGCGTTTTTGGGAAACAGCTTGCGTTCCAGGCCCGCGCGCACCAGCGCCGAGCGGCAGGGAGCCGCGATCAGCACCGACACCACGACAGCAAAGAGCGCATTCGCTCCGGAGGTGATGAATTTCAGCGCGCAGGTGACCAGCGCGGCGGAAAAATCACTGCCTTCCAACATCAAAACAATGAGGCTTTTTCCAAGATGCAGGACAAGATAGGTGGCAGAACCCGCGACCGCGCCCATCAGGTTCCATCTGAAATTTTTGCCTTCCCGGCCGCCCGCATTGGCAATCGCGCCGCAGACAAATGCCATCGCAAAGAAAAACACCAGCGTAAACGGCGCGCTCGCGGCAAACGCCGGGTCACACAGGTCAAAGAACATCGAGCCGATGCCCGCGGCAAGCCCGCCGCGCACGCCGCCGAACAGCATCCCGCCCAATAGGCAGAGCGCGTTTGCGACTTTAAACTGGGTGGGGCCTGCGGGAGTTGGGATCGGGCCGATCTTTAAAAACATGGTCGCCGCAAAGATCACCGCTGCCATCACGCCGACCACCACAAGGTCATAGGTTGAGAATTTCCTGGTTTGCATAGCGATACCCTCTCTCAGAAGTTTCTGAAGATAGTATACCCCCGCAGGGCCGGTCCCCGCAAAACGCCGCGCAAAAGCCCGCCACCCACCGGTTCTGTGCGGAATGCTCAAATTCCCCTCTATCAAAACAAAAAAATTGCAAAAAAATCACTGTACCCACGCCACCGCTTCGCCCGGGTGGAGCTTCTGCAAAAATTCCGCACAAGTTTATCCGGATCTATGCCGCGTATATTTGTGAAAAAGGTAGAATCCCGCTATTCCCAGGTTTTCCAAATCTCCGGGCAAAAGCCGATGGTGGCCTGTTTGCCATTGCGCACGATCGGCGTTTTGAGCAGCGACGGATTTTCCATAAGCTTATCGGTGATGTTCTGCTCGGTCGAAACGTAAGCGATGTACGAGCTTTCGTAGTCCTTCGATTTTTCATCGATCATCGCCTTTACCCCGCCAACCGCCGCCTTCACACTTTGAAACTCGCCCTTGCTCATCCCGTAGCGCGGCAGGTCGATCAGCTGGTACTTGATCTTGCGTTCCTTGAAATACCGTTCGGCCTTTCTGGTATCGAAACATTTCTGTTTGCCAAAAATCTGAATGTTCATGGTTCTTCCTCCAAAATCACCTGCACCCGTCCTACCTGATCCTTCTCCGCGAGCATCACCTTGATGCCGTGCGGGTGGGTCGGTGAATTGGTCAGGATGCGTTTGACATGTCCACGGGTCAGTTTGCCGGTCGGCTGGTCTTTCTTGAGCACAATGTCCACCAGCGCCCCGATTTTTATTTCCGCTCGGATTCTTCCATCCATCTATTCATCCTCCTTCGTTTGATAAGCCGCGACCAGTGCGAGCTTTTCGGCACGGGTCAATTTTTTGAGTTCGCATTCCCGTTTCATCGCGGCGGATTTGTCCGGGAAACGCTCGCTGTAAACAAGCCGTACCGGCAGCCGCGGCTTTGTGTATTTTGCGCCTTTTCCGGCGTTATGCGCTTTCAGACGCGCCGGAAGGTCGTTGGTCCAGCCCGCGTAAAGGGTCCCGTCCGCGCAGGCAAGCAGATACGCATAACATCCGTTCCGGTTCATCCGGCTCCCTCCCGCGAAAAATTTTATCCGTCACGGTATATATCATAGCACATCTTCCCCATACTATCACTATCCCATTTTTCAGAAAAGAGGTTTTCATGATGAAAGCAAAAATCAACCGCGAAGGCTGCATCTCCTGCGGGCTCTGTGCCGAAACCTGCCCGGAGGTTTTTCGCATGGCGGACGACGGTCTGGCTGAGGTGCATGTCGGCGAAGTGCCCAAAGACTGTGAATCCGGCGCTATGGACGCACAGGAAAACTGCCCTGTTTCGGTCATCGAAGTGTTTTAAAAAAGGCGGGGGGGGGGGGGAAAT
>NZ_QSBX01000001.1:272119-292888 GCF_003465835.1 Anaerotruncus sp. AF02-27
CCTTTTTCATAATGTGCAGGATGCGGTCGAACTTCGCGCCCGGCGGCGTCGAATCCGCAACGCTTAAAACCAGGCTGCGGCCATCGCCGATACTCGAAAGGGTCTCGTCGATGTATTTTTCAAATTCGTACTGGCTGAACGAATCCTCCAGCACGCTGATCGAGCAGATACCGCCCCAGACCGCGTGGCTGCCCAGCACATCACGGGTATCCTTAATCGTCTGGCCGATCATCGGCGCGGTGCAGACCGAATCCGCCACATCGATATCAGCCTTTACATATTCTTCCAGCAGCCCGGCATTGTCGCCGTCGGTGTGGGTCAGCAGGTATTTCCCCTTCCCGTGCAGAAATGCCGAAGCCTTCTTGAGATACGGGGTGATGTGCTGTGCGAAAAACGGCGGGTTGGTGGTCATTGAATCATAGTTCGCGCCCACATAGAGCAGGTCCGCCGGGGAATCCGCCATACACGCGAGCATCTTGTCCATCAGCGTTTCGATCTTCGCACAGCATTCCTCCATCAGCTCCGGATAATCGTAGGTGTGGAACCAGAAAGTTTCAAACGGCACCATCTCCTTGAGCAGCGCGTGCATGGGCGAGCCGCCCTCGTAGAAAAACCCCACGACCGGCCCGCGGTCGCCGATCTCCGCCTTGATCGCATCATAATAGTGGTAGCGCGGCTTGACGGCACCGTGTTCAAAGATATATCCGATCTTCTGATAGTCCTCCTCGGTCTCGACGGCGGGCTTGGTGATATGCGCCTGGGTGATGCCCGCCCGCTTCATCTCGTCGTCGTAATAGACCTTGGTAGTGATGTCCCCATACGGGGTCCGGTAAGTCGTGACCGTCTCCGGGCCGTTCAGTTCCACCTTGCGCTCAAGATCGAATTCGACCGTGTAAAAGACCGATTTGGTGCGGTGGATGCCCAGCCCCACATCAGCCGGGTCGTACGGCTCCTCGAAGGTGGAAAAATCGGGGATCACGCAGTGATATCCCAGCCCGAGATCGTCCACGATATCGACAAGCGAGGCGTGCTTATATTTGTCGGGCAGCGTCCCCTGCGCCAGATTTCCCTTATACCACAGGTCAAGGCGCGGCACAAAAGGCAGCTGGTCGAGCGCTTCGCCGCGGATCGCGGCCATGATGCGCTGTTCATGGGTCACGGTAATTCACCTCTCAAAACATGTTACCCGAACACCATATTCGGGACCAGTGTGATCAGGATTGGGAAAAGCCCGAACAGGCAGGCCATTCCCGCAAGCGTAATACAGTAAGGGACGATCGTCGTGACGACGTCAGTGACCTTGACCTTTGCGATCGCGCTGCAAATGAAGAGCAGCATGCCGACCGGCGGGGTGATACAGCCAATGAGCAGCGTAACGACGGTAAACACGCCGAAATGCACCGGGTCGAAGCCATAGGCGGCCGCAATCGGCGCGAGGATCGGCACCAGGATGATCATGGCGGCGGTGTCCTCCATGAAGCAGCCGATGAACAGGTAGAACGCCCAGACCAGCACGATGAATACATTCGGATTCGTGGTGATGCCGTTGAGGAAATTGCCGACATGCAGCGGGAAGTCGTTGCGCGCGAGGACCCAGCCCATGACCGCCGCGATGCCGATCAGGAACATCGGGGTGGTGCTGCCCATGGCGGCGTTGAGCACGATCTGCTTGACCTGCTTAAACGAATGGATGGAACGGTTCATGAAGCCGACGATGAACGCATAGATCACGGCGATGACTCCCGATTCGGTTGCGGTGAAGAAACCGGACAAGATGCCGCCCACGATGATGACCGGCATGATCAGCGCCCAAATCGCCTCTTTAAAGGCAATCCAGATTTCCTTGAGGGTCGCGCGGGTGTGGATTTTGATGCCGGTGCGTTTCTTCGCGGTGAAATGGGTGAGGATCATCAGGCTCAGGCCGAACAGTACGCCGGGGACGAATCCGCCCAAAAAGAGCGCTCCAATCGAAACACCGGTCATCGAGCCGTAGATGATCATCATGATGCTCGGCGGGATGATCGGACCGATCGTGTTGGCCGAAGCGATGATCGAGACGGCCAGCGGCTTGTCGTAGCCCTCCTCCTCCATCGCGGGGATGAGGATCGCGCCGAGCGCCGAAGCGTCGGCCGCGGCGGCGCCGGAGATACCCGCCATCAGCATGCCGGCCAGGATGCTCGTCTGCCCGAGGCCGGCGCGCAGGTGCCCGACCAGCGCCGAGGCCAGCTTGACGATCTTGGTGGTGATGCCCGAAACGCCCATGACCTCACCGGCCAGGATAAAGACCGGCACCGCCATCAGCGAGAAAGAGTCGAGCATGACAAAGGTGCGCTGCGGCAGCAGGATGCCGGGCAGATCGCCCACCGCCAGGATGGATGCGATCGACGAACCCGCGATTGCGATACCGATCGGCATGCCCATCACCAAAAACAGGAAGAAGATCCCGATCATAATTCCAATTGCCATCGTCCATCCCTCCTATTGCGCCGCGGGCGCGGCTTTCTCCCGGGAATAGCCCTGCACCCGCTTGGCGAACGCATACAATGCAAAAACCACCGAGAAAAACCCGCCGACCACCACACCGGCATAGACAAAGCCCATCGGGATGCGCATGGCCGGCGACGGGGTGCTGCGGCCGCCAAGCAGCAGCGCCGCCGAATAATAGGTGAAGTAGCCCATCACCAGGATCACGATAATATCGTTGATATCCTCCAGGATCCGCCGGCTCTTCGGCGGGAGCTTGGCCAGGAAAAAGTCGATGCCGATATGGTTGCGGTTTTTAAACGCAATAGCGGTGGTGAACATCACCATCCAGATGGTGCAGTAACGGGCAAGCTCCTCGCTCCAGGTGAGCGAGGCGTTGAAGATCCTGCGGCAGATGACCTGCAGGAAGCTCGAGAGGATCATCACCAAGAAGAGGATAAACACGCTGTTGTTTAATATCGCGGTCGTCACGTCCATGATTTTGTCGATGGCATTTTTCCGATTGTTACCCAAAAAACTCGTCCCCCTTTTTCGCTTTGTTCCCAGCGAATGAAAACAGCGGGAAGGCGGCGCTGCCTCCCTGCTGTGTCACACCCGGATATACCGGAAATTATCCCACCAGCAGCGCCAGAAGATCCTCGGCCTGATAGTCCGCCGCATATTTTTCCTGCATCGGTTTGCAGGCCTCCATAAATGGGGCGATGTCGGGCTCGGTGAGGGTGATGCCCGCATCGATCATCGCCTGCAGCGCGTGCTCGTCCGACTGCGCGAACGCTTCCCACTGCCAGTCGGTGGTTTCGGACATCGCCTCGTTGACCGCCGCTTTTTCCGCATCGGTCAGGCCTTCGTAAACCTTTTCGTTGATGATCGGGATCATGCAGCTAAAAATGTGGTTGGTTTTGGCTATATACTGTCCCACCTCATGAAATTTCATGGAGTACATCTCTTCCGCGCAGACCTCCACACCGTCCACGACGCCGGTCTGGATCGAGGTGTAGACCTCTCCGAACGGGATCGGGGTGGGGTTGGCGCCCAGCGCGGTGAACATGTCGATATAGACCGGCACTTCCGGCGCGCGCATCTTGCGGCCCTTCAGGTCGCCGATCGACTCGATCGGGGCGGATTTTGTCAGCATGACACGGAAGGACGAGTTCCACCAGTTGAGCACGCGGATGCCATGATCCTTCAGCAGCATCTCGCTCAGCTGGGTTCCGGCTTCGCCCGCCAGCTTGGCGCGCACGTCCTCAAAGCTGGTGAACATATACGGCAGGGCAAGCAGGCCGTACTGCGGACAGAGATTCGAGATGTATGCCGAGGTGTTCATGCCCATATCGATGGTGCCCATCTTGATGCCTTCGAGCATGTCCCGCTCGTTCCCGAGCTGGCCGCCCGCATAGACGCGGACTTCGAGCGTGCCGCCGCTCTTCTCCTTGACCTTTTCCGCGAACATGTTGGCCGCTTCGTCGTCGATGCCTCCCATCGTGATGTTGTGCGCCAGGCGCAGGATCTTTGCATCCGTCGCGGGCGCCGCGTCGCTCGGGGTATCGGCGGAAGCGGCCGGAGCCGGGGCTGCGCTCGACGCCGGCGTGGCGGACGGGGCGGGGCCTTTGTTGCATCCGGTCAGCGGGACTGTCAGAAGCACTGCCGCCAGGAGCAGGGACAATACATTTTTGATTGTTTTTTTCATTAGACTTTCCTCCCTCATATTCATAAAACCCAAACGTCGTTGTTCAGATCTTTCCAATCGCGCGCATATTTGGCTTTATTGCACAGAATCCACGCATGGCATGAGCAAATTCTGTTGAAACAGTTTCATTATAAACGGCAAAAACCGGGCCGTATTGTATATCCTCTCTATTTTTTGTACAATTTTTTTGTCTTTACGGGAAATTAACATCAGGCCCGGCTGTATCGCAGCCGTATGCGCAGCCATCCAAAACCTCTTGACAACTAGGAAAAGTTCTGCGAACCTATAAGGAAGGAGGGCATTTTACCCTTTCGGCGGTTCTTCAAACAGCATGTCCTCCACATACCGTTCCATAAAGTACGGATTACCCGAAAGTTCCACCACCCGGCAGGCGCGCGCCAGCGCTTCCGAACGCAAACGTTCCTCCCGCGACAGGAGGACCATTCCGGTGCCCATACCCGCCGCGTTTCCGATCACCCGCGCTTTTCCCGCGAAGCCGCGCGGCAGCATGCCGATCTTTTCGGCGTTCGCGGGATCGATGAAGCTGCCGAAGCCCCCGGCAATTGTGAGCCGCTCCACCTTGTCCGGCGAAAGCCCGGCCTCGTGCAGCAGGGCGCGCATTCCGGCGCAGATGGCGCTTTTTGCAAGCTGAAGCGCCCGAACATCCTTCTGAGTGAGCCATACGCCGCTTTCCCCGAGCTTCACCGCAGGCATCCCGTCCTGCTCGGTGAGATATGGGGAAGCGGTTTCGTCCATCTGCGGGATGCGGCCGGTTTCGTCCAGGAGTCCCGCTTCCCGCAGCACCGCCGCCGCGTCGATAAGACCCGAGCCGCAGATTCCTTTCGCCGGGCCGCCGCCGATGACCGAATAGCGGATCTGACCATCCGTAAGCCAAACGTGGTCAACCGCACCGGTTCCGCCGTTCATCCCCATAGAGATGCCCGCGCCTTCAAAGGCCGGGCCGGCCGCCGTGGAACAGGCATAGAGCTTTCCCTGGACGCAGAGGGCCATCTCCCCGTTCGTGCCGATGTCCACCAGCAGCTCCGGCTCCTTCGCCGCAAAAAGCCGGCCCGCGAGGATCGCGCAGGTCATATCCGCGCCCACATAGGCGGCGATGCAGCGCGGCAGGTAGGCCTGCGCGCCAGACGCAAGCGAAAGTCCCAGCTGCGTCGCATCCACGCTTTCCCCAAACAGGCAGTCCGGCGCAAACGGCGCGGCCGCGAGGGAGGACGCCTCCCGTCCCGTCAGCAGATAAAGCATGGCCGTGTTGCCGGTGAGCGCCGCGCGCAGGATCTGCCCGGGGGCAATCCCCGCTTTTTTGCAGAGCTGTCCGGAAAGACTGCCGATGCAGCCGAGCACCGCCCCAGCGAGCTCCGACTGCCGCCCCGCGAGCGACTGTTCGATTCGGGAGATCACGTCCGCGCCAAAAGCACCCTGCGGATTCCCGCAGCTTGCGGCAGCGATGGGCGCGCCGGTATCAAGCCGGTAAAGGTATGCGGCCACCGTGGTGGTTCCGATATCCACTGCGAGCCCATAGCCGCCCGCAAAGCGGTCCCGGCAGAAGTCCGGCAGAACCCCTGCGGACAGCACCACCTGCTCCCCGTCCGGCAGCGGACAGGCCCGCGCCTTCCCGCATACAAGCGTGAGACAGGCCAGCCGCACGCCGCCGGAAACCTCCGCTTCACGCAGAAAGCCCCGCTCCCGGCCGGTCATCGGGGAGAGCGCCCCTTCGGCCATCACCTTGCATTTTCCGCAATTGCCGCGCCCGCCGCAGGGCGCGTGCGGCGCGGCCCCCTCCCGCTGCAAAAGGGTCAGAAGCGGCTTTGGCTCCGCGGGCGGCGCGTAAACTTCGATCCACTGGTTCATTCGGGATACCTCCGATCGTCACTGAATGCTTTTATCATATACGATTCCCCGCGAAACTGCCAGAAAAATTTTTCAACCCGCCCGGGTGTGAGGAGGGATTTGCTTGCGGATTCATATTATCGCCTGTCAGGTTTTCAGCCGGGAGCTGCGGCATTTCGCCGCAGTCAGCCCGCATATTATCGACATCACCTGGCTACCGCAGGGCCTGCATGACACGCCCACGATCCTGCGCAGCCGGCTCGAATCGGCCGTTTTGCAGATCGAAGATACCCCGCGCAACCGGCCGGACTTCATCCTGTTCGGTTATGGGCTCTGTTCGAACGGCACGATGGGCGTCGCCGCCCGGACCATCCCGATTGTGATCCCGCGCACCGACGACTGCATCGGGATCTTTCTCGGCTCGCAGGCCCGCTATCTCGCGCTTTTCAACCGCTATCAGACGGCCTACTGGCTCAATAACGGCTGGATTGAGAACGCCTTTTTGCCCACGCCTGAAGCGCTCGCTGAAAAAAAGGCGGAATATACGCGGCTGTATGGGGAGGACAACGCCGAATATCTCGCGGGGGAGGATGTGTCCTGGACAAAAAATTACCGTTACTGCGGCTTCATCCATTCCACAGTTTACCACAACGACTCCTACCGGGCGCTCGCGGACCGGCTCTGCGGGCTCTACGGCTGGGAGGCGGTCGACCTGCGCGGCGACTGCCGGATGCTCGAAGCGATGGTGGGCGGGCAATGGGACCCGCAGGATTTCCTCGTCTGCCCGCCCGGCACCTGGGCACAGCCGTCCTATGACAGGCAAAAAATGATTGCGGTCCCCGCAAAGGAGGAAGCTGCCAATGGATGATCTGCTCCGGGAGCGCTGCTTAAAATACGCGGCGCACATCTCCGGGCTCTGCGGCGTGGAATGCGTGGTGATGGACATTGCGGAAAAATGCTTCGTCGGCCTTCGCCAGGATGAGCTCAAATTCTGCAACCACTGCACCTATGAAAAACGCAACCTCATCAGCACCCATCTGTACGGAAGCTACGAGGCCTACCGCTGGAACGGGAAATACATCTACTACTGCCCGCGAGGCCTGGTTTTTGTCGCGTCGTCGGTTTCGGACGACCATGGGCTGATGACCGCCTCGATGATCGCCGGGCCGATCGTCATGGGGGATCTGAACGATGCGTTTGAGGATATGCCCGACCATGGGATCCGTGGCATCCTGCACGATATCCCCAACTATTCCACCGCCCGGGTCAACCATCTCGCCGAAATCAGGGAAACGGTCACCGCCTACATCAACATGATCCCGCACAGCCGGGTCGGCACCTTTGTCTACGAGCAGGAGAAGATCCTCAATTCGTTCTACAGCGTACAGGACATCTACCGCGACAACCACCAGGACATCCCCTATCCCATCGAGCAGGAGCGCCGCCTGCAAAAACTGATCCTCGCCAAGGATAAGCAGGGCGCGCAGGAACTGCTCAACGAACTTTTGGGGCACATCTTCTTCTCAAGCGATTTCAACATCGAACGGATCAAAGGGCGAATTCTGGAGCTCATGGTGCTGCTGTCCCGTTCGACTATCGACGCGGGCGCCAACCCGAACGAGATCTTCTATCTCAACGACAGCTACCGCGAGGAGCTCGCGCAGATGACCGAGCTTGAGGAGATCAGCGTGTGGATTTCCGGCATCATGCACCTGTTTTTCAACTACACCTTCGATTTCACCCAGATCAAGCATTCAGACGTCGTCTACAAGGTCATGCAGTATGTCAAGGCAAACTACGTCAAGAAGCTCACCCTCGAGGAAATCGCGGGCTGCGTCTATCTGAGCAAATCCTACCTGTCTACCACCTTCAAGGATGAGATGGGCGTGAGCCTCTCCTCCTATATCAACCAGGTGCGTGTGGAGAAGAGCAAGCAGCTCCTGCTTGACGGCAACGCGAGCCTGGTGGAGATCGCCAACCTCTGCGGCTTTGAGGATCAGAGCTATTTCACCAAAGTGTTCAAAAAATCCGAAGGCGTCTCCCCCAAGGTGTTCCGGGACGCGCGCGGAAAGGCCCGCTGAAACGCCGCAGGAAGCCGCATTTCAAACCCCGTATCCAGGCAGCTGGATACGGGGTTTCGCAGTTTGCCGAAAATAGTACAAAAACTCGAAAGATTTTCATAGATAAATGCTCCATAATCTTCTAGAATCGAAAACAGGAAGAGATTCATTCCCCGTATCCCTGAGAAACGACTAGGAGGCTGCTATGGGTGTTTTAGAAGAAATCAGTGAGTTTTTGCAGAAGGGCCGCGCCCCAAAGGTGAAAGAGCTGGTGCAGCAGGCGCTGGACGAAGGGTACGCCCCCAAGGAGATTCTTGAGGGCGGGCTGCTCGCCGGCATGGGGATCATCGGCGGGAAGTTCAAGCTTAATCAGGTCTTTGTCCCGGAAGTCCTGATTGCCGCGCGCGCCATGAACCAGGGCGTCGCCGTACTCAAACCGCGGCTGGTCGAGGACGGGGTGGAATCGGTCGGCACCGCCGTCATCGGCACCGTCAAAGGGGATCTGCACGATATCGGAAAGAACCTTGTCAAGATGATGCTCGAAAGCAAAGGCATCCATGTGGTCGACCTCGGCGTCGACGTGCCCGCCGAGCGATTCCTTGAAGGCGCGAAGGAGCATAACGCCCATGTGGTCTGCTGTTCGGCGCTTCTGACCACCACGATGAACGAGATGAAGTCGGTCATCGACCTGTTCCAACGGGAAGATTACCGCGACCGGGTCAAGATTATGGTCGGCGGCGCGCCGGTCAACGAAGCGTTCGCGCAGTCAATCGGCGCGGACGGCTACACCCCCGACGCGACCAGCGCCGCCGAGCTCGCGTACTCCTATTTCAGCGCGTAACGAGAACGACATTGCCAAGGAGATGACCACTATGAAGCAAAATATGGCCCAGTGGCTTGACAACCTGAAGGCCGCCCAGGTGAAAAAGGCAATGCCGGTCCTGTCCTTCCCGGCGATCCAGCTCATGGGCATCAGCGTCCGGGAGCTGATTTCGAACAGCGCGCTGCAAGCCGAGGGCATGTATCGGATTGCAGCGCGAACCGATTCGCTCGCTTCGGTTTCGCTGATGGATCTCTCGCTTGAGGCCGAAGCGTTCGGCAGCACGATCCGTGTATCGGACGACGAGGTTCCGACCGTTGTAGGCCGGATCATCGAAAGCGAGGAGGACGCGGACAATCTTGCTGTGCCGCAGATCGGTGCGGGACGCACCGGCATCTATCTCGACGCCATCAGAAAGGCGCTCGAAAAGATCACCGACCGGCCGGTCTTCGCGGGCACGATCGGTTCCTTCTCGCTCGCGGGCAGGCTGATGGATGTGACCGAGGCGATGGTCAATTGCTACGTGGAGCCGGATATGGTCCACAAGACTCTGCGCAAGGCGACCGACTTCCTGATCCAATACATCCGGGCCTACAAAGAGATCGGCGCACACGGCGTGGTGATCGCCGAACCGCTCGCCGGGCTGCTTTCGCCCGACCTGATCGCGGAATTTTCCTCGCCCTATATCAGCGAGATCGTAAAAGCGGTGCAGGACGACAGCTTCCTGGTGATCTATCACAACTGCGGCAACAACACCATCCAGCTGATCGAATCGATCCTTTCCACCGGATCGGGCGCCTACCATTTCGGCAACGCGATTGACATGGGCGAAATGATGGAACATATCCCGTCCGACACCGTGGCGATGGGCAACGTCGACCCGGCCGGCCAGTTCCGGGGCGGCACGCCTGAATCGATCCGGGAGGCGACCCTCGCGGTGATGGAACGCTGCCGCAAATACCCGAACTTTGTCATTTCGTCCGGCTGCGATATTCCGCCGATGTCCAGGTGGGAAAATATTGACGCCTTCTTTGCCGCGGTGCAGGAATTTTATAATCGTTAAACCCGCCTCCATAAATTACATCCCTAAACAGGGACCCGCCCTTTGGATCTGATCATGGTCCAAAGGGCGGGTCCCTGTTTTCTCCGGTTTATATGAGCCGTTCCCATTCGGCGGGTTTAAAGCCCACCAGTACAAAATCTTCTCCCACGATGAGCGGCCGCTTCACCAGCATCCCGTCGGTCGCAAGCAAGGCAATCTGTTCCGCTTCGCTCATCTGGGGCAGTTTCTCCTTGAGCCCGAGCGATTTATAGAGGAGTCCGCTTGTGTTGAAAAACCGCTTCAGCGGCAGGCCGCTGCGTTTCAGCCAATCGGTCAGTTCGTCCGCTGTGGGGTTCTGCTCCTTGATATGCCTGTCGTCATACTGCACGCCATGCTCGTCAAGCCATTTCTTTGCCTTCTGGCAGGTGGTGCATTTGGGATACTCGATAAACAAAACCTTCATCTGTTTTCCTCCTTTTTTTGTTCGTCCAGCGCGATCCGGCAAGCCGCTACCGCGTCCGAAAGCTGGTCCGCCGCGACCAGAAACCGGTTGTTGTGGCAAAAGCGCAGGGACGAAAGCCCAGTCAGCGCAGGCAGTTCCGCCTCGGATTTCCCTGCCCATCCCAATGGGAACGGGCACTTGAGCGCACCGGTTTCATCGTCGGGGACGCCCTGCGCGCTGAAACCGCCCCGCTGGGACGGATAAACCACAAAGACGGCAGCCGTCCGGTAGACCGCTGATTTCCAGGGTGCATACCGCGGCAGCACGACGATCCCGTCCTTTGCCGCGGCGATTGCCTCCGCGACCAGCTGCTTGGCGCGGCAGATCGCGCGGACAGCCGCAAAACGTTTTTCCAGGATCACCTGCGCGAAATCCACCGCCTGCCAAAAGCAGGCGTCCTCCGGTTCCGATGAATCCCAGGCGGGATTAAAGTTCCCGATGATCTCCGCGATTGGATCGCCGCAGCCGGTGTTGTCGTCAAGGTCGAGCGGCTGCACAAAGTGCTTGTCAAACGCCTCCACATCCCGGCCGGACAGCACCTGCGGCCCGAACGTCCTCCAAAGCAGGCCGAACGCCGCGTAAGGAACGCCATTTTCACGCACCGGCGCATTCTGCTGATGGTGGTCGAATTCCCCCCAGCCGATGTCATATGCGAACCAATGATAGCCCTCCGGTATCCGCTGTACCCGCGCAATCTCGATTGATGGGTTCAAAATGCGCAGCAGCGCGGTGGAAAAAACATCGTCCGCGTGGAATTTTCCCGCATGGGTCACCGCGCGGGAGGGCACGATCTTGTCTGTCATAATGGTCTTTCCTTTCTCAAAGGCGTTCGGTGAGCATCACATGCACTGTGTCGCCCGGTTGCTTGCCGATCTTTCTGCGGATTTCCTTGCGCAGACCCAGGATATGCCTGGGCGTCCCCATCCGCACCAGGCTGCCGTCGTATGGTTCGCCGTCAAAGGCGGCATGAACCTTGACCCTCCCCTTACCGAAAACTTTCTTCACATCAAATGGGATCTCCACATACGCGCCGTCGATATCCGGCACCTTCCGGATCACCGCGTCAAATTCGTATTGCATTTTCCAGCTTCCTTTCCCTATGCAGCCGCGCGAAAATCGTGTATACTTTTAGAAAGAGGTGATCGCATGAATCCAAAGGCGCTCTCTCCGGATGGTTACATCATCGGGCAGAACCTGCTCGGCGATCTGCGCTACGGTCTGCTTGGTTCCGACCGCAACGGCTGCGGTTGGATCTCCTGTTATAATGCGCTGAAAATGCTCGGTGATCCGCGACCGGCGGAGGAAATCGCGGCTGATTTCCAAAAGGGACTGTTATTCGGCGGGCTCTTGGGCACCAATGTGCTCGCGCTTGTCTGGTACCTGTCCCAGGAAGGCCACCAGGTGCATGTGAGCCTGTTCCCGCCGCATTTTGAACGGCTCGCGCGCGGCGCGGGCGCCAACATTCTGATGTACTGGCATAAACGCGGGGCGCATTTCGCGGCCTTTCAAAGTGAAGGCGGCCTGTTTCATTTTTATAACGCGGCCTATGGCAACGCCAACGACCTGCAGAGCCTGCCGGAGTTCCTGCGGCGGCACAGCATCCTGCCGGTGGCAGTGCTTATTTCGGCCGACGACCCGAAGCGAATCCTCGTCCGGCGCGCGCGCTCCGCGCGGCGCCGGCTCGGCCGGGGAGCCGGGTGAGCCGCCCGCTTCCCATATTTAAAAATTATAGCACAAACCTTATGGAAATGCTATCCGACGGGAGGGAACCGGTTTGGCAAAGGGATCAAATCAAAAATTGAAGCTGCTCTACCTGATGAAAATCCTGCTTGAGCACACCGATGAAGCGCACGCCATCACCGTTCCCGAAATGATTGGCGCGCTTTCGGCTTACGGCGTATCCGCTGAACGCAAAAGCATCTATGACGATCTGGAGGCGCTGCGGATCTATGGGCTGGACATTCAGATGCGCAAGGACAAAACTTTCCGTTATTTTGTCGCGAACCGGCAGTTTGAACTGCCGGAGCTCAAGCTTCTGGTCGACGCGGTGCAGTCCTCCCGGTTTCTCACCCGGCGCAAATCCACCGAGCTGATCAAAAAACTGGAAAGCCTTGCAAGCCGGTACGAAGCCCAACAGCTGCAGCGGCAGGGCTACGTGGCCAACCGGATCAAGGCGATGAATGAAAGCATCTACTACAATGTGGACAAGGTGCACGCCGCCATTGCGGAAAACCGCAAGATCAGTTATCTCTATTTTGACTGGGGCGTGGATAAGCAAAAGCATTTCCGCCGTGGCGGCCGCCGTTACTGCGTGAGCCCCTGGGCGCTCACCTGGGACGATGAAAACTATTATATGGTCGGATACGACAGCGAGGCCGGGATCATCAAGCACTACCGGGTGGATAAGATGCAGGACATCCGGCCGACCAGTCTTGCCCGTGAAGGCGCGGATCTCTTCGGCCAGTTTGACATGGCGGTCTATGCCAGATCCCTGTTTGGGATGTACGGCGGCGAACAGCAGGTTGTGCGTCTCAAAATGCGCAACCATCTGGCCGGGGTCGCCATCGACAGGTTCGGGCGGGATGTCTACCTCCAGCCGCTCGATAGCGAATGGTTTACCGTGGCGGCCAGCGTCACTGTCAGCCCGACCTTTTTCGCCTGGGTCTTTTCGTTTGGAGAAAATGCGGCGGTCACGGGGCCGGAATCCGTTGTGGCGCAGCTGCGGGAATTTCTCGCCAAAATTTCGGGAAATTATTGCTAAAGTCCGTTTTATGGGACACCTTCCGCGGTAGGATAAAACCGTTGGGAGGTGTCTTTTATGTTTGGAACCATCCTCTGGTTTTCCGCCTGCGGCGGATTTTTCCATCTGATGATGCGCAGATGCCGCCAAGCGGCGGCGCAGGGCTACCGCGATCAGCAGCAGTTTCTGCGCGCACGGCGGGGATAACGGGCGTGCTTTCCGGGGGGCTTTCGTCCTCCGGGTGTACGGCAAAAAGCGCGGTACAGTTTTTGCAACCTGTCCCGCGCCTTTTGACAAAGCGGCCTACGCCGCGGCTTTCAATTCTTCCAGTGCTTCCTGTTCGGTGTCGGCGGAGAACTGGAAGTTGCCGAACCGGTCGTAGACTTCCACATGGCTGTAGACGTTTTTGATGATGTAATCCATTTCCAGCATCCTTTCTGTCGGAAAATTTGATGTAGTTTTCTTACCGTAATTCAAGAATATCACATCAATTGTCCAATAAAACGGACACAAAAGGCCCTGTGCAAAAATTTTTGCACAGGGCCTTTTGGAATGGGACTCCTTCTTTCCTATTTTTGAGGGAAGAGGTCGCGCAGCCTGGCAACCCGCTCCTCAATTTCTTTTTGATGCTGTTCGTCCGAAACCGAGGGATCCTGCATCTCATAAAATTGGCGGCAGGGCAGCTCCCGGCATTCGCCGCAGCTGCGCAAGCCCTTTTCGTTCACCGGGCATGTATATTCCGGACAGGCCTCCTGTCCGATATACCGCGCCCAGTAAACTTTGCCTTCGATCGCATTGCATCCGGGGCATTCGGCCGGGTACTGTCCACAGCCCGCGCAGTCCACACCGCAGGGGCTCAGCTCTTCGGCAATCCAACCACGCACAACCGCGTCCGGATGCTGGGTGCGCTCCACAACTTTGGCAAGCGGCATCCCTTCCCGCCAAAAATGCAACACCACCGATTTCATGCTCTGCCCGACTTCCACAATATGCCGGTCCGGATCATAAAACCGCACAACCCGCTGCCCCCAGTCATATTCGGTCACGGGATGTACCAACGCGGCGCCCGATTCCTCCAGGCGGATTAGAAAACCGTCGAAATCATCCGTCTCAAAATAGAGCTCGGCATCGCAGCCGCCGAGGCGGATTTCTTCCGCCGGTTTTTTTAAGAATCCGGCCCAGCTTTCCAGCGTCTGAAGCGAAAGCCCGCTTTCAAACGAGATATTTGCTCCAAAGTCATAGCATAATTTCTGATCGAGCAGCGTTTCATAAAAACTGCGGGAGGCCGCGAGATCGCGTACCGCCAGCAGCGGGCCTTCAAATTTCATCTACTTCCCTCCACCTTGTGTTCCCGGTAAAATTGTTTGAGCTGCGCCTTGACGCCTTCGTCCAATTCCGCTTTGCGCACGCCCCGGATTGCGCCCTCCAGCGCCGAAAGCCGGTGCAGGCAGGCGGACGGGTCGAACGCCTGGATCCGCAGCCAAGCCTCCCGGCTGCCCACCCGGCGCAGTTCGTCCGGGGAATCAATCCCCGCGTCCAAAAGCTGCTGTTCCAGCGTTTTGCCGATATTCGGCAGTTTTGCCAGTTCCCCCATACCAGTTCCTCCTCATGTAAGAAACGTTGCGATCTCGTCCAGCTCCTTGCGCCGTTTCGGGCGCAGCTGCCCCTCTCCGGCATAGCCGACCGCAATCACCAGCCTGATCCGTTTGTCCTGCGGCAGGCCGAAGAGTTCTTTGATCTTCTCCTCGTTAAACCACCCAAGGATGCAGGTGGAAAGCCCCTGCTCGAGCGCGGCGAAGCAGAGGTGCGCCGCCGCGATCCCAATATCGATCTGCGCGTATTTCTGCTCCTTGACCAGCCCTCCGAGCTTTGCGGAAAGGTTTGCTTTATACTCGCTCACGACGATGAATGCCGGGCAGTTGTCGGTGAATTTGTTCATTCCCATCCCCTGCGTACACTTGGCAAGTTTCTGGGAAAGCGCGGGGCTGTTCACGACCAGGAATTTCCACGGCTGGCTGTTGCAGGCGGACGGCGCAAGCCGCGCGGTTTCCACCATGGCGCGCAGCTTTTCATTTTCCACCGGCTTCGGCGCAAAGTTCCGGCAGCTCTCCCGCCGGTTGACCAATTCTGTAAATACGCCCATCATTTTTCCTCCCGTTCCAGTTGATGATCCTTCCAATACCACCACTTGCATTTCTCCGGCTCCGGCTCGGCCGTCTCCGCGTAGTAAACGGCGCATCGGAAGACATACAGCACGCAGCGGTCGAGCTGCATGCCGCAGCGGATGCAGTCGCGGTCGTACATCTCCCGCGGATTGGCCCCGCGCAGCGACTCGATTGTGCCGTAACCGATGCCGGTCAGGTGGGTTTCCATGTCCTTGCCGATCCCCGGTATGGTTTGCAGTTCGCTTTTCATGGAACGCCTCCTTTCTCGAACGAATGTTCTTCCTTTTCCATCATAATCAATCCCGCGGATAAAATCAACCCCTTTTTCCAAATCTCGCACAATTATTTTAGTCCGGCAAAAGCCTCCCCGGAAAACGAGCGGTTGAACGTATCGCGCTGTCGGGAGGCGCTCCTTCCTCCTTGTCAAAAGATGCCTAACGCAAAAGACAGCCCTGCAACCACGGGCTGTCTTTTGCGTTTAAAACCCTAAAACAGTTGGCAAAAAGATGGATACAAACGGGACGTAGGTGATCAGCATCATCATGCCGAACAAAAGCAGGTAAAAGGGGATGCATTCCTTCATGAATTCCTTGACACGGCAATGGGTGACCGAACAGGTGACAAACATCAGCGTCCCCATCGGCGGCGTAAAGGCGCCCACCGAACCGTTAAAGAGGAAGATCATTGCAAAGTGAAAGTCGTTGATCCCATAGGAGCGCGCGATTGGAAGGAGCAGCGGGATCAGCACGATCATTGAGGCGTTTCCTTCGATGAACATCCCGACAATGATCAGGAAGATGTTAACCAGGAACAGAAACACGTATTTGTTCGAGATGAAGGTCAGCATGAAGTCGGTGAACTGCTGCGGGACCTGTTCCCAGGTGAGCACCCAGGCGAAGGCCGAAGCCACGCCGACGATCAGCATAATCGAGGCGGTGATTGCGACGGTTTCCCGGATCCCCTGCAAAAGAAGCGGCAGGTTCAGCTCCTTATAGATCACAAAGCCGAGCAGCAGCGCATAGGCGATGGCGACCGCGCCGGCTTCAGTCGCGGTGAAAATCCCGATCCGAATGCCGCCGATGATCACTACCGGCAGCAGCAGCGGCAGCAATGCCTGCCGAAAGGACGACAGCAGCTCCCTGCCCGTGGCGCGGCGTTCCCGCGTGGGGAGATAGCCGCGTTTTTTGGAGATCCGGCTGACCAGGGCCATCATGGCAAAACAGGTCAGGATACCGGGAAGGATCCCCGCCATGAACAGCCCGCCGATCGAGACGTTCGCCACGCATCCGAAGATGACCATGCCGATGCCCGGCGGGATGATCGGGGTGATGATGGCGGAGGCCGCCGTCACCGCGGAGGAGAACGCCTTTGAATAGCCGTTGCGTTCCATCTCAGGGACCAGCATCTTCGCCTCCATTGCCGCGTCGGCGATCGACGAGCCGGAGAGCCCGCCCATCATGGTCGAAAGCACGACGTTCACCTGCGCGAGCCCGCCCGCCATGTGCCCGGTGAGCACCTCGCAGAAACCCATGATCTTCTTGGTGATGCCGGTATAGTTCATCAGGATTCCCGCGCAGACAAAGAAGGGGATCGCAAGCAGCGCGATCGAACCGGTCCCGCCAATGATCCGCTGCACGATAATCATGTTGTTGAGCTCCGGGTTCAATACGATATAGGTGATCGACGCAAATGCCACCGACGCAAAGACCGGGACATTGAGAAACATCAGGATAAAAAACAGGATGGCGCCCAGCGCGAGCCCAAAGGTATTCATTCGGTTTCCCCCTTCCCGTCCCGCCGGAAATACCGGACCGAAAAGTTTACAAGCATCAGCACCGCGCCGACCGGCAGGGCGATATCGATCACCTGGTATGGGATACGCAGGATCGGCGTGATCTTATCCGACACCTGCAAGGTGAGCTTCATCCCGTAATACGCGATGAAACCGAGCACCAGCATCAGCATGGCGTAAGCGAACACATCCACCGCCCGCCGCAGTTTTGCCGGGAACCGTTCCACCAGAAGGTCGATCGAGACATGGTTGTCGGTTTTAACCGCGACGGAAGCGCCGAAAAATACCAACCAGGTGAAAAACAGGGTCGAAACCTCCTCCAGCCACTGGAACGGCGAATGGAAGATATAGCGCATCACCACGCCGAGCACGGTACAGGTCACGATCACAACCAGGCAAAAGCCGGATACGATCAGGTCCAGGTTGGAAAGCACCCGCATGAGCTTTTTCAAAAAGCCGCCCTCCCTTGCCACTCAGCTGTTGATAATCCCTTGGATTTTGTCATAAAGCCCGTCGGACCACTCGGGGAACATCTCATAATAGGAAGCGACCTTCTCGCGGAACGGCGCGGTGTCCACTTCGATGATGGTCACGCCCGCTTCTTCCAGCTTTTTGGTCGTATCCGCGACCTTCTGGTCCAGCAGGTCGTTATTGACCGTGCCCGCGTAGTTTCCGCCCTCGATGAGGATCTGTTTATGCTCCGCGGGGATGGTGCCGATGAAATCGCTGCCCGCGACCCAGCCTGTGAAGAGCAGCATGTGGTTGGTCAGCGAGATATACTTGGCGACTTCATACTGCTTATTGCCGTAGATGACCGGCAGCGGGTTCTCCGCGCCGTCGATCACGCCCTGCTGCAGGGAGGTGTAAACGTCGCCCAGCGGCATTGGGGTTGGGGTGGCGCCCATCAATTCAAAAAAGCGGGTGTAGATCAGGTTGTCCGGGCAGCGGATCTTCATGCCTTTGAAATCCTCCGGCGTCTTGACCGGCTTTTTGGAGATGGTTTGGCGCACGCCGTAGATCCAGTTGCTGGTCAGCAGGAAGAGGCCCTTTTCCTCCAGCTCCTTGCTTTTCTCCGTCCACCAGTCGGATTCCATCACCTTAAACGCGTCTTCCTTGCTGTCAAACAGGTACGGCCCGCAGGTGATGCCCATGTCCGGGACAAAGTCCATCAGGAAGGAGCCGTCGCCCATGGTCACGACATTGGCGCCCATCTGCGCCTGCTCGTAAAGGTCCTTCTTGTTGCCAAGCTGGGAGTTCGGGAAGAGCTGCATCTCGATCTCGCCGCCGGATTCCCGCTCGACATACTCCTTCCAAGCCTCGCACGCCTTGTGCAAAAGTTCGTCGGTCGCGTTTTCATAGCCGACCTTGATCACGGTCTTTTTCGCCGGCGCGGGTTCCTGCCGGGATTCGCCGGGCGCCGCCGCAGCGGAAGGGGCCGCGGAGGACGCCGGCGCTTGGGAGTCGCCGCATCCGGCGAGCGGCAATGCGAGCATTGCAAGGGTTAAAACAATTGCGATGGCTTTTTTCATATGGGATCTCCTTTCTTGTCGGTCAAATCTCTATACTCTGATAAAGGATCCGTCCATCCTTTACCGTCATCCGTGGGGAGAAAAGCAGATTTCCTTTACATTCGTAGCCGAGCTTATCGATGAAGACCCGCTCGCCTTCAAGCGGCTTCATGACCGCCACATCCGCGTAAGCGCCGGGTTTGAGGGTGCCGCGCTGCCCGGCGAGCCCGATCTTCTGCGCGGGTGTGCTGGTGCAGCCCCTGACAACCGCGTCAAGCGGCATTCCGGCGGCCAGCAGTACGCTCATCACATATGGAAGCGCGAAAACCGGCCGCTCATAAATGCTGTTGCGTCCAAGGTCGGTGGTGACAAAATCCGGCCAGAAGCCCTGCCCGACCGCGCGGCAGAGATTCTCAAGCCCGTGGTTATATCGGGCGCAGGCAAGGTCGATCAAAACCCCGCGCTTTTTCGCTTCAATCAGGCAGGGCCGAACCCTGCCGGCTTCATCGAAGATGGTGACCCCGCGGAAGTGGTAGGGATGCACCAGCAGATCGCCTGCCCGCAGATGCAAAAGCGCCTCTTCATAGGGGCAGGGCAGGTCGATCATATGTACCGAGAGAAAGCAGCCCGCCTTATCCGCGATTTTGACCGCCCGCAAAAGTGCGGAGATGTCCGGCGCAAATTTTTTGCCCAGCCGGATCTTGATCCCGAGCAGTTCCCCGCGATACCGCTCAAACATCCGGCAGATACGGGCCTCGTCGAAATGGACCGGGTCGAGGTTCTCGGCGAAGGCTTCGGTGGTCTGGCCGGTGTTTGCAATGTAGAGCAGGCTTTTCAGGGTTGTGAGCGAGGATGCGATGGTGTATTTTGAAAAGCTTTCGTAGTTTGAAACCCCGCAGCTTCCCGCGTCGACCGCCGTGGTAACCCCATTCGGGAGCAGCATCAGATCGGGCAGAAGGCCGACGTCGCTGCCGCCGAAATTGAGGTGCGTGTGAAAATCGATGAGCCCAGGCAGCACCAGGTGCCCGCCCACATCGATCACACGGGTTTCGTCGTCCGGCGGGAAAGCCTCCGGGACAATCCGGTTGTCCCGGATATAGAGGTCCCCCACCCGGTCGGTCCCTTCGCCCGGATCAAAAATCCGGCCGTTTTTCAGGATAAGTTTCGTGTAGTCCAACGCCATAGAACCACCCCAAATCAATTTAAATTTTATTTTAGATCATATTTTAGATCTAATTATTTTTAAAAAATATAAAAACAGCTTTTAATTTTATCATAAATCAGTTATAATGACTACGGCTTTATTTTATCATTGAAAATTTAACTTGTCAATGACTTTTTAGAGGTGGAAATAGATGGAAAACAATCAATCCCTGTCAATGGTCGATCTTGCGTACCGCAAAATTAAGGAGGAGATCGAAACCTTCCGGCTCCAGCCCGGCCAACGGCTGATTATTCGGGAACTGTCGGAACGGTTCGACATCGGCCACACACCCATCAAGCAGGCGCTGAACCGCCTGGTTTCGGAAGGTCTGATCGACGTTTTTCCCAACAAGGGGATGGCGGTGAAACAGCTTACCTGGAATTCCTATCTGAGCAATGTGGAGGCCCGCCGGATGGTTGAGCTGTATGCCGTACCATACGCAATCCGCGAAGCGCGGGAGAATCCCGCGTTCCTCCCGCTGATGCAAGCCAATTTCCAGACGCACCGGGACGCCTTTGTGACCTCGGCTACCGACGCCAGCATTGAAAATTACTTGAAAATCGCAGATATTGAAGCGGATTTTCATCACACAATTGTCAGGACCTGCAAAAACCAGAAAATCCTTGATTTCTACGCTACGCTCGGTCAGAGTATCTATATCCTCTACTATACCTTTGCGCTGAATGTACAAATCCGCCTCAAGCATTCTCTTGAGGAGCACCAAGCGTTGCTTCGCGCCCTCGCGGAATTTGATGCGGATGGGTTATATAAGGCCACCAATCTGCATATTGACAACACCATCGCCCATGTGAAAAAGCATTCCTTCATCTTTTACCGCGGCGATACCATCTAGGGGCTGGCTCGACTGCCGCCCAGATCAATATGCTCATTACAGAAAAGCGGGCAGCCCCGGGCTGCCC